>NZ_JBWKTH010000009.1:0-82672 GCF_059420225.1 Pseudomonas sp. GW821-FHT04D07 | reverse complement strand
ACCCCCCCCCCCCCCCCCCCCCCCCCCCCCCCCCCCCCCCCCCCCCCCCCCCCCCCCCCCCCCCCGCTCCCACAATGACCGAGTCAATGATCGAGTCGGCGCTGGCTGAAGGCGGTGTTCCTTTAAAGGGCGTTGCCGCGAAAACATGCTCCCTTCTGTAACACCCTCTCACCCCTTATCAGCGAACGCCTGAGCCCTCGCCCCCCGGCAACCCCTCTAACCCGAGGACCCACGAAGAATTCATGTCCTGACATTGAAACAGGCACATTCATTGCTAACATAATATCGTATACGAAATTCCTAATACGGCAGCCAACACCACTCACCGATAACGAGGTCTCCATGAAAAATCCCGTTTTTGCCGCAGCGCTCAGTGTGGTTCTCAGTTCATCCTTTATCGCCACGGCCCAGGCCGACAAGCTCGACGACATCATTGGCTCGGGCAAGCTGCGTTGCGCCGTGACCCTGGACTTCCCGCCGATGGGCTCACGCGATGAGAGCAACAAGCCGGTGGGCTTTGACGTCGACTACTGCAACGACCTGGCAAAAGTCCTCGGGGTCGATGCGGAGATCGTCGAGACGCCGTTTCCGGACCGGATTCCGGCACTGGTCTCGGGTCGTGCCGACGTGATCGTCGCCTCCACCTCCGACACCCTCGAGCGGGCCAAGACCGTTGGCCTGTCCCTGCCCTACTTCGCCTTCCAGATGGTGGTCCTGACCCGCAGCGACACCGGTGTCACCAAGTACGAAGACCTCAAGGGCAAGCCGGTCGGTAACACCAGCGGCACCTTTGAAGCCCTCGCCCTGGAAAAAGACCAGAAGAGCTGGGGCACCGGCAGCTTCCGCGCCTATCAATCGCAGAACGACACCATCCTGGCCGTCGCCCAGGGTCATATCGACGCCACCGTCGTCACCAACACCGTGGCAGCCGCTACGCTTAAATCAGGCAAATACAAGAACCTCAAGGTCGCCGGCAACGCGCCCTACGTGATCGACTACGTCTCGCTGGGGGCCAAGCGCAACGAGTACGGTCTGATCAACTACCTCAACCTGTTCATCAACCAACAGGTGCGTACCGGACGTTACAAGGAGCTGTTCGTCAAATGGGTCGGGACCGAGATTCCCCCGACCGACCTGACCGTGCCCCACGTCTACTACTGAGGAAACCTGAATGCCCAGCACGCCCACTTCCCTGCCAGGACGCAGCCTGGTCGAGGGGACCGCCCAAGGTCCCTTGCTGTTCGCCGATGTCGGCCTGAGTTTCTGGGGCGGAGTCGATCCGTTCAGTGGCGAGGTGATCGACCGCCATCACCCCCTCAGCGGCGAACACCTGGCCGGCCGCGTGCTGGCGCTACCCAGCGGGCGCGGCTCCTGTACCGGCAGCAGCGTCATGATGGAGTTGATCAGCAACGGTCATGCGCCGGCGGCGCTGGTGCTGGCCGAACAGGATGAAATCCTGACCCTCGGCGTGCTGGTGGCCCAGGTGATTTTCGAGCGTTCCCTGCCGGTGCTGTGCATCGGCCAGGAGGCCTTTGCCGCCTTGCGCGGCAAGGCCTTCGCCAGGGTCGAAGGCGCCAGCCTGAAACTCTTCGACGCACCACCCGCCGATCACTGGCAGGCACCGGCCCTGCCGGTGCAGGCCCGACCTGCGACCCGCAGCGTCGAACTCGGCGAACACGACCTGGCCCTGCTCGACGGCCAGTATGGCAAGGCCGCCCAGGTGGCCATGCAAATCATCCTGCAAATGGCCGAGCTGCAAGGCGCCCCCGCCTTGCTGGACGTGACCCAGGCGCATATCGATGGCTGCATCTATACGGGACCTGCGAGCCTGCGCTTTGCCGAACAACTGGTGCAATGGGGCGCGCGCGTCCGCGTCCCGACCACCCTCAATTCCATTTCCGTGGACCAGCGCCGCTGGCGCGAGTTGGGTGTCGACCCCGCCCTCGGCGTGCCCGCCAGTGCCCTGGGCGATGCCTATATGGCGATGGGCGCGCAGCTCAGTTTCACCTGCGCGCCGTACTTGCTCGACAGCGCGCCGAAGGCCGGCGAACAGATCGTCTGGGCCGAATCCAACGCCGTGGTCTACGCCAACAGCGTGCTCGGCGCCCGCACCCTGAAGTACCCCGATTACCTGGATATCTGCATTGCCCTGACCGGGCGCGCGCCGTTGATCGGCTGCCATCTGGACGCCCAGCGCAAGGCCCGGCTGCAAATCGAGCTGCCCGCCCTGGGTGAACTGGACGATTCGTTCTACCCGCTGCTCGGGTATCACATCGGTGCCCTGGCCGGCAGCCGGATTCCCCTGGTGCTCGGGCTGGAACAGCGCCAGCCGAGCCTGGACGACCTGAAAGCCTTCGGTGCGGCCTTCGCCACCACCTCCGCGGCGCCGCTGTTTCATATCGCCGGGGTGACCCCGGAGGCCCTCGACCCGGCCCAGGTGCTGGACGCGGATGTCGCGCTACCGGTGGAAAAAATCCGCCTGGCGGACCTGCTGCTCAGTTGGCGTGAACTCAACAGTGCTGGTGATCCGCGAGTGGAGGTGGTGTCGCTGGGCAACCCGCATTTTTCTCTCAGCGAATTTGCCCATCTGGCCCGTCTCTGCCGGGGTCGGCACAAGCACCCCGATGTGGTCCTCGCCATCACCTGCGGCCGCGCGGTCCTGGAACAGGCGCGCGCCGCTGGGCATATCGCGCCGATCGAAGCCTTCGGCGCCACCCTGGTGACCGACACCTGCTGGTGCATGCTCGGCGAACCGGTGATCCCGCCGGCCGCCACCACCTTGATGACCAACTCGGGCAAATACGCCCATTACGCCCCCGGGCTGGTGGGCCGCAAGGTGCACTTCGCCAGCCTCGCCGAATGTGTCGACGCCGCCTGCAGCGCCAATGCCAGCGGGCGTTTGCCGGCCTGGTTGGCGCCTGCCGCCTCGCTGGAGAATCTCGCGCATGTTTGATTACACCTTCCAATGGCGCGCGGCCCTGCGCGCCCTGCCGGACATGCTCGGCGGCGCCCTGGTCACCTTCGAGACCGCCGCCTTGTCGATGATCTTCGGGGTGCTGATCGCCCTGGCCCTGACCGTGATGCGCGAAACCAGAAATCCGCTGCTACGCGGTATCGGTAACGGCTGGGTGTCGATTGCCCGCAACACGCCTTCGCTGTTCCAGATCTACATCCTCTACTTCGGCCTCGGTTCGCTGGACCTGCATGTCAGCTCATGGTTCGCGCTGCTGGCCGGGATCACCTTCAACAACGCCGGTTATCTCGCGGAAAACTTTCGCGGCGGCCTCAAGGCGGTGCCCGACACGCAAGTACGCGCGGCGCGCTCCCTGGGCATGAGCGCCTTCCAGGCCTACCGGATGATCATCGTCCCGCAACTGTTGCGCATCGTCTTCTATCCGCTGAGCAATCAGATGGTCTGGGCGGTATTGATGACCTCGCTGGGGGTGGTGGTCGGACTGAACAATGACCTTACCGGCGTGACCCAGGAGTACAACGTCAAGACCTTCCGTACCTTCGAGTTCTTCGCCATTGCAGCGGTGCTGTATTACCTGATTGCCAAGGCGATCGTCGCGGCAGCCCGGCTGATGGCCTGGCGACTGTTCCGCTACTGAGGAGGTGACATGTTTTCCACCAGTTTTTCCTGGAACGACCTGCTGTTCCTGCTCAACGGCGCCTGGATCACCCTGCAACTGACATTCTGGGCGATCCTCCTCGGCTCTGTCGCCGGGCTGCTGTTCGGCTTGTTGCGGGCGTTGTTGCCACGCGCCAGCCTGCCCCTGGCCTGGGTGCTCGATGCGTTTCGCAGCGTGCCGTTGCTGATCCAGTTCGTGTTGTTCAATTCGCTGAAAAGCATCGTCGGCCTGAACATCAGCGCCTTCAGCGTCGGCTGCATCGTGCTCGGGGTCTACACCGCCGCGTACTTCACCGAGATCGTCCGCGGTGGCGTGCTGTCGGTGCCGCTGACCCTGCGCCGGGCCAGTCGCTCGCTGGGCCTGAGCTTTTACCAGGACCTGCGCTGGATCGTCCTGCCGATGGCCTCGCGAGTGGCCTTCCCCGGCTGGCTGAACCTGGTACTCGGGGTGATGAAAGACACCGCGCTGGTGATGTGGATCGGCATCGTCGAACTGCTACGCGCCTCGCAAACCATCGTTACGCGCATCCAGGAACCGCTGCTGGTGCTGTGCATCGCGGGCCTTATCTACTACGTCATGAGCCTGGTGGTCGCTCGCCTCGGCGCTCGTCTGGAAAGAAGGTGGCAAGAAAATGATTGAGATCGACAACGTACACAAATCCTTCGGCGACCTGGAAGTGGTCAAGGGCGTCAGCCTGACGGTGAACAAGGGCGAGGTGGTGTCGATTATCGGCGGCTCCGGCTCGGGCAAGTCGACCCTGCTGATGTGCATCAACGGCCTGGAATCGATTCACAAGGGCAGCGTGCGTGTCGACGGCATCGAGGTCCACGACAAAGGCACCGACCTCAATCGCCTGCGCCAGAGGATCGGCATCGTGTTCCAGCAGTGGAACGCCTTCCCGCACCTGACCGTGCTGGAGAACGTGATGCTGGCGCCGCGCAAGGTCCTCGGCAAAAGCAAGCAGGACGCCGAGGAACTGGCGGTCCGGCAACTGACCCACGTGGGCCTGGGCGACAAGCTCAAGACCTTCCCCGGCAAGCTCTCCGGCGGCCAGCAACAGCGCATGGCGATTGCCCGCGCTTTGGCCATGTCGCCGGACTATATGCTGTTCGACGAGGCCACCTCGGCCCTCGACCCGCAACTGGTGGGCGAGGTGCTGGACACCATGCGCATGCTCGCCGAAGACGGCATGACCATGGTCCTGGTGACCCATGAAATCCGCTTCGCCCGGGATGTCTCGGACCGCGTGGCGTTCTTTCGCAACGGCCTGGTGCACGAGATCGGCGCGCCCGACCAGGTCATCGGCAATCCCGTGCAGCCGGAAACGGCGGCGTTCCTCAAGTCCGTGAAATAAACATGATCCCTAAATGAAACGTGCTCCTGTAGGAGCCAGCTTGCTGGCGATGAACGTCGCCACGGCGCGATCAGTCTGATGCCCCGCGTTATCGTTGACGACCATCGCCAGCAAGCTGGCTCCTACAAGGTCCGCGGCCAGTCACACAAGGAGTATGCAATGCGTTCTTCGAAAATCGTTCATGTGGTCAGCTGCCACGCCGAAGGTGAAGTCGGCGATGTGATTGTCGGCGGCGTCGCCCCGCCACCCGGGGCCAGCGTGTGGGAGCAGTCGCGTTGGATCGCCGAGGATCAAACCCTGCGCAACTTCGTCCTCAACGAGCCGCGCGGCGGGGTGTTCCGCCACGTCAACCTGCTGGTGCCGGCCAAGGACCCGCGGGCGCAGATGGCCTGGATTATCATGGAGCCGGCCGATACCCCGCCGATGTCCGGGTCCAACTCGCTGTGCGTGGCCACCGTGCTGCTCGACAGCGGCATCCTGCCCATGACAGAACCACAGACCCGATTGGTGCTTGAGGCGCCAGGTGGATTGATCGAAGCGGTAGCCGAATGCAAGGACGGCAAGGTCCAGCGGGTGGAAATCAAGAACGTGCCGTCGTTCGCCGACCGCCTCGACGCCTGGATCGAAGTCGAGGGCCTGGGCTCGATCCAGGTCGACACCGCCTATGGCGGCGACAGCTTCGCCATTGTCGATGCCCAACAACTGGGGTTTGCCATTCGGCCCGACGAAGCCAGGGACCTGGTCGCGATCGGCCTGAAGATCACCCGCGCCGCCAACGAGCAACTGGGCTTCGTCCACCCGCTGAACCCGGACTGGTCGCATATCTCCTTCTGCCAGATCGCCGCCCCGCTGGTCTACGAGAACGGCGTCGCCAGTGGCGCCAACGCCGTGGTGATCCGCCCCGGCAAGATCGACCGCTCGCCCTGTGGCACCGGTTGTTCGGCGCGCATGGCGGTGTTGCAGGCCAAGGGCCTGCTACAGGTCGGCGAACGCTTTATCGGGCGCTCGATCATCGGCTCGGAATTCCATTGCCGCATCGACTCCCTCACCGAAGTGGCCGGACGTCCGGCGATCTATCCGTGCCTGTCCGGGCGGGCCTGGATCACCGGCACCCATCAATTGCTGCTCGACCCGAGCGATCCCTGGCCACAAGGCTACCGGTTGTCGGACACCTGGCCCGGTGCCTGAGCGCCAACGCCACCGCCAGACGGCTGATTGAGACAAACCGACGGCGCCATGACGGTGCCCAGCGAAAAAACACTGGTCTAATCTTTTCACTTAAAATATCGTATACGAAATACGTTAAACCACTGGAGTGCATCATGAGCAAACGCATCAACTGGAGCGGCGTCTTCCCGGCGGTCACCACTCAATTCAACGACGATTTCTCCATCAACCTGGAAAAAACCCACCAGGTGATTTCCAACGTGATCCGTGATGGCGTCTCCGGCCTGGTGGTCTGCGGTTCGGTGGGGGAAAACACCTCGCTGAGCGCCGAAGAAAAGATCGCCGTGACCGAAGTCGCGGTGGATGTCTCGCGCGGACGTGTGCCGGTGATCTGCGGCGTCGCCGAGTTCACCAGCGTGCAGGCGGCCAAGGTGGCCAACGCCGTGCGTAAGGCCGGGGTCGACGGCGTGATGCTGATGCCGGCGCTGGTCTACGGCTCCAAGCCGTTCGAGACCGCCGAGCACTACCGCTACGTGGCGAAGAACGCCGACGTGCCGCTGATGGTCTACAACAACCCGCCGATCTACAAAAACGACGTGACCCCGGACATCCTGATTTCCCTGGCCGACTGCGACAACGTGGTGTGCTTCAAGGACTCCTCCGGCGACACCCGACGTTTCATCGACGTGCGTAATGAAGTCGGCGACCGTTTTGTGTTGTTCGCCGGCCTCGACGATGTGGTGCTGGAAAGCATTGCGGTGGGCGCCGAAGGCTGGGTCTCGGGCATGTCCAACGTGTTCCCGGTCGAGGGCGAAACCATCTTCCGCCTGGCCAAGGCCGGGCGCTTCGCCGAAGCCATGCCGATCTACGAATGGCTGATGCCGATCCTGCACCTCGACGCCCGTGCCGACCTGGTGCAGTGCATCAAGTTGTGCGAAGCCATTGCCGGTCGCGGCAGCGCTCTGACCCGTCCACCACGCCTGGCCCTGCCAGAAGCCGATCGACTGTTCGTCGAGCGGATCATGGCCAAGGCCCTGGCCAATCGTCCGCACTTGCCGGACGTCGGTCTCTGAGTTTTTTCCGACAGGAGTGTTCCATGTCCGAGATCATCGGCCACAACTACATCGGCGGTGCGCGCAGCGCCGCCGGCACTATCACCCTGCGCAGCCATGACGCCAGCAGCGGTGAGCCCCTGCCCTTCGTTTTCACCCAGGCCACCACTGGGGAAGTAGACGCCGCCGCCCAGGCTGCCGCGTCTGCCTACCCGGCGTTCCGTGCGCTGTCGGCCAACCGGCGCGCGGAGTTTCTCGAGGCCATCGCCGCGCAACTGGATGCCCTGGATGATGACTTCATCGCCCTGGTCACCCGGGAGACCGCCCTGCCCACCGGCCGTATCCAGGGCGAACGCGCGCGCACCAGCGGCCAGCTGCGCCTGTTCGCGCAAGTGCTGCGCCGCGGTGATTTCTATGGCGCGCGCATCGACCGCGCGCTACCCGAGCGCCAGCCGCTGCCCAGGGTCGATCTGCGCCAGTACCGGATCGGCGTCGGCCCGGTCGCGGTGTTCGGCGCGAGCAATTTCCCGCTGGCCTTCTCCACCGCCGGCGGCGATACCGCGGCCGCCCTGGCCGCCGGTTGCCCAGTGGTGTTCAAAGCCCACAGTGGGCATATGGCGACCGCCGAACGGGTGGCTGATGCAATCATCCGCGCCGCCGAGCAAACCGACATGCCCAAAGGCGTGTTCAACATGATCTACGGCGCCGGTGTCGGTGAAGCCCTGGTCAAGCACCCGGCGATCCAGGCCGTCGGTTTCACCGGTTCGCTGGCGGGCGGCCGCGCGCTCTGCGATATGGCCGCCGCGCGGCCACAGCCGATTCCGGTGTTCGCCGAAATGAGCAGCATCAATCCGGTGCTGGTGTTGCCCGAAGCCTTGCAAGTGCGCGGCGAGAAAATCGCCCGTGAGCTGGTGGCTTCGGTGGTGCAGGGTTGCGGTCAGTTCTGTACCCATCCGGGCCTGGTGCTCGGTATCGCTTCGCCAAGGTTCACCGCGTTCACCGCTCTGCTCAGTGCCTTGATGAACGAACAAGCGGCGCAAACCATGCTCAACGCCGGCACGCTGCGCAGCTACGGCAATGGCGTGCAGGCCCTGCTCGATCATTCCGGCATCAGCCATCTGGCCGGCAAGGCTCAGCTAGGGCACCAGGCACAGCCGCAACTGTTCAAGGCCGATGTCCGCCTGCTGCTCAACGGCGATCCGCTGTTACAGGAAGAAGTCTTCGGCCCCACCACCGTCCTTGTTGAAGTGGCCGACCAGGCCGAGCTGCAACAAGCGCTACGGAGCTTGCACGGTCAACTCACGGCCACGCTGATTGCCGAAGCCGGCGATCTGCAAAACCACGCGGAGCTGCTGCCGCTGCTGGAGCAAAAGGTCGGCCGGGTGCTGTTCAACGGCTATCCGACCGGGGTCGAAGTCGGCGATGCCATGGTCCACGGTGGGCCGTATCCGGCCACTTCCGATGCCCGGGGCACGTCGGTTGGCAGCCTGGCCATCGAGCGCTTTCTGCGCCCGGTGTGCTACCAGAACTGCCCGGACGCCTTACTCCCCGAAGCACTGCAAAATGCCAACCCGCTGGGTATCAATCGCCTGGTGGACGGCACCAGCCTGCGCGCACCACTGTAAAAAACAGCGCCATCGGCTGGACCGATGGCGCCCTCCTTCACTCAGCCCAGCAGCGCTTTCAGATCGTTGTACAGCGCCTCGGGGATCCGTACCCCCTCCACCAGGCTACGCGCTCGCGCCGCATACCGCCGTTGCGACGGCAAGCGGGCGCCCTGCCCCTGGATATTGTCGAACAGGGTTTCGGCACGGGCCAGGTGTTGCTCGCTGGCCGCACCGAGAAAACGCTGCGGATCGAACGCGATGATCAGTTCGCCATGGTACGGCGACGACTTGCTACCGGCGTCATGGGCCAGCGACTCGGCACTGGTCAGGTCACCGATCAAAGGCCCGGCGATCAGTTCCACCATGGCCGCCAACGCCGAGCCCTTGTGCCCGCCGAACGTCAACATCGCGCCGCTATCGAGCACCACATTCGCATCGGTACTCGGCTGTCCCTGGGCATCCACGCCCCAGCCTTCGGGGATCGCCTTGCCGGCACGGCGGTGCAACTCGATCTCGCCACGCGCCGTCGCGCTGGTGGCGAAGTCGAAGACAAAGGGATCGTGGCCCGGGCGCGGCCAGCCGAAGGCAATGGGATTGGTGCCGAACACCGGCTGGCTCCCGCCCGCCGGCGCGACCCAGGCATGGCTGGGCGTGCAGGCCAGGGCCACGAGGCCGGTCGCGGTCAGTTGCTCGATCTCGACCCAGAGCGCGGAGAAATGCACACAGCGATTGATCGCCAACGCGGCGATCCCGTTGGCCCGGGCTTTCTCCCGCAGCAACGGCAGGCCCGCCTGGAACGCCAATTGGGAAAAACCACCCGCCGCATCGACACGCACGATCGAAGGCGCCTGGTCGATGACCTGCGGCAGGGCATCGGCGACTACCTTGCCGGCCCTGAGGGAATTCACACAGCCCAGCACCCGGTACAGGCCATGGGAGGCACAGCCATCGCGCTCGCCGGCAAGCACCGTGTCGGTGACCGCGCGGGCGTGAGCGAGGTTGAAACCGTTATGCAGCAAGATCGATTCGGCCAGCTCGCGAGCTTCAGCCAGGGACAGTCGGATCATCGTCAACTCCTCGAACAGACGCTCCAGACTGGCCTATTCGCGGACTCGCGGCTTGATCGCTTTAGCCCGGCTCGATGACGAATTCGGCATACCGCCGATGCCCGCAAAAAAGCCTTGCACAGATGGTATTACGGTATACCATAATACCTGAAAATCTATAAATCCGCTTCAGCCATCCGAGGACCGTGCAATGATCGATGCCGCCATCTACAAACAAGTCATGGGCTCGTTCCCGTCCGGGGTTACCGTAATCACCACCCTGGATGACGATGGCCAAGTGGTAGGCCTCACCGCCAGCGCCTTCAGTTCCCTGTCCATGGAGCCGGCCCTGGTGCTGTTCTGCCCCAACTACAGTTCCGACTCCTATCCGGTGCTGATCAGGAACAAGCGTTTCGCCATTCATGTGCTGTCCGGCGGGCAGCAGAACGAGGCCTACGCCTTCGCCCGCAAAGGCAAGGACAAGGCCCAGGGCATCCCGTGGACCTTGAGCGAACTGGGCAACCCACTATTGCCCAACGCCAGCGCCATCATCGAGTGCGAATTGTGGCGCGAGTATGAAGGCGGTGACCACGCGATCATGGTCGGTGCGGTGAAGAATCTGATTGTGCCGCGCCAGGACGCCGGCCCGATGATCTACTGCCACGGCAAGATGGGCGCCCTGCCCGTTCTCGCCTGAGCCCTGACGCCGACCGGCAAACGGTCCTTGCTTCACGGCAATAAACAGTATTATGGTATACCAACAATTCAGCAGTCAGACCTGCCGGCCAACAACAAAATCCGAGGTAAGCGTCATGAAGTTTTCCCTCTTCATCCATATGGAGCGTTGGGACGAAAGTGTCAGTCATCGCCAGCTGTTCGAAGACCTGAGCGAACTGACCCTGCTGGCCGAGGCCGGCGGCTTCAGCACCGTCTGGATTGGCGAGCACCACGCCATGGAATACACCATTTCCCCGAGCCCGATGCCGCTGCTGGCGTATCTCGCGGCTAAAACCAGCACCATTCACCTCGGCGCCGGCACCATCATCGCGCCGTTCTGGCACCCGTTGCGGGTCGCCGGGGAATGCGCCCTGCTGGACGTGATCAGCAATGGCCGGATGGAAGTCGGCCTGGCCCGTGGCGCCTACCAGGTGGAGTTCGACCGCATGGCCGGCGGCATGCCGGCCTCCTCCGGCGGCCAGGCGCTACGGGAAATGGTTCCCGTGGTGCGCGCTCTGTGGCAGGGCGACTATGCCCATGATGGCGAGATCTGGAAATTTCCCACCTCCACCAGCGTGCCCAAGCCGATCCAAAAGCCCAACCCGCCGATGTGGATCGCCGCCCGCGACCCGGACTCGCACAACTTCGCCGTGGCCAATGGCTGCAATGTGATGGTCACGCCGCTGATGAAGGGCGACGAGGAAGTGCTGGACCTGAAGAACAAGTTCCAGGCCGCGTTGGACAACAACCCCGAGGTCCCGCGCCCGCAACTGATGGTGCTGCGCCACACCCACGTGCATGCGGTTGACGACCCTGACGGTTGGAAGGTCGGGGCCAGCGCGATCTCGAAATTCTATCGGACCTTCGACGCCTGGTTCGGCAACAAGCAGGTGCCGGTCAATGGCTTCCTGGCGCCGAGTCCGGAAGAGAAGTTCGCCGAGCGGCCTGAGTTCGCCCTGGAGAATATCCGCAAGAACACCATGATCGGCACACCGCAGGAAGTCATTGCGCGGATCCGTTATTACCAGGAACTGGGGGTCGACGAGTTCAGCTTCTGGTGCGACAACAGTCTGCCCCACAGCGAGAAGAAAAAGTCTCTGGAGCTGTTTATCCAACAGGTTGTGCCGGCGTTTCGCTGAGTCCTGGTCTCGACCGCAACGGTAGGAACAGGCGGTCGAGGCTCGATTGCGCGCGGTGAAGGTGACGCTGCAATGGGTATCAGGTAGCCCGCGTTAGCGTTGACGACCATCGTCAGCACGCTCGCGCCTACAGGTTTCGTTGCAGGCTCGGGATCACGGCGCCTTGCGTTCGAAAATCGCCCCCTCGATCCCCAGCACCTCGCGATTGTCCGAGTAGATCCCGACGCCCTTCTCCCACACCGCCTTGATCGAATGGTCGGCGCAGCGGATCCGATAGTTGAGCTCGAACGCCTCCTGCCGCGACAAGGCGTATTGCACCTCGCGCCAGACGTAATCGGCATCCTGCGGATGAATCAGGCTGTTGTAGGTGAAGTCATGGTTGTCCACCAGGCGCTGCGCCGGATAACCGGTCAGTTGCAGGCAGCCGGCGCTGACGAACTCCATGGTCCAGTCGCGATTATTACGCCCGCGATAAATCAGCCCGGGCATGCTGTCCAGCAGGCTCAGGGTGCTGCGCTGGCTGGCCTGCAGGGCAATTTCCCGGCGTTTGTGCGCGGTGACATCGCCGACCGCCAGGTAAAAACCGTCGGCGCCGCGCTTGAGATTGACCTCGAACCAGCGCAGCTCACCCGAAGGGTGGACGAAACGCAGGCGCTGGTTAAAGGCCGTCTCGGGGCGTCGGCGCAATGCCTGGAGCGCCTGGCGCCATAACGGCCGGTCCTCCTGATGCACGTAGTCGACCAGCGGCTGCTGGGCGTCCGGGGTGTTCATCAAGGCAACCCAGGCGCTATTGCAGCGGGCGATCCGCGCATCGTCGCCAAGTTCCAGCAGTGCCACCGGGAAGCGGTCCAGCGCCGCCTCCGCCGGCTCGTTCAACAGCGATTCGAGCAATGATCCGCGCTTATCCATGGCTAATGACGCTCCTCTGGTCGCCGGCTACCGGCGTTGTGCACCCAGGCCGCGAGCTCCAGGCGCGAGTGCTGGTTCAACTTCTGCAGGAGATTCTTCACGTAGATTTTCACCGTACCGTCGCTGATCCCCAGCTCGCGGGCGATCTGCTTGTTGCTCATGCCGGCGGCGATCAACGCCAGTGTCTGGCCTTCGCGCTCAGTCAGGCCGCCGGGCTCCACCCGCGGGGGTGCCGGGGCGGATTCGCCCTGCCCAGCCAACAGCGAAACCAGGCTGTCGTCGAGGACAATCGCGCCCTTGTTGCAGTTGCGCATATAGGCCAGCAGCGCATCGGGCTCGGTCTCCTTGAGCACATAACCATTGGCGCCCAGGCGCAGTGCGGCCAACAGTTCGCCACGGTCCATCGATGCCGTCAGCACCACGATCTGACAGCCGAGGCGCAGCTGGCGCAACTCGTCGAGCACCTGCAAACCGCTGAGGCCGGGCATGTGCAAATCCAGCAGGACCTGCTGCGGTGCCAGGCTCAGCGCCAGGTTGATGCCTTCACGACCGCTGGCCGCCTGGCCCACCACCTCGAAATCGTCACTGGCGGCGAACAACTGCGCCAGCCCCTTGCGGAACAGCGGATGGTCATCGATCAGTAACAAGGTCGTGCAGTCCATTGAAACTCCCCTCGGGGTGGTCTGGGTGGCGGGAAAGGCCCAGGTGCACGCGCACACCATGGGGCCGGATCGGTTCGATGGACAGTCGCGCGCCGATGCTGCTGGCCCGTTCACGAATGATCTCCAGGCCGAAATGATTGTCTGCGCCACAGGCCTGGCTCAGTCCGATGCCGTCATCTTCCACCGCGACCGAGACTTCGCCCTCCTGGCTCTGGCGCAGTTCGATGCGCACGTGCCGCGCATGGGAATGGCGCACCGCGTTGGCCAGGGCCTCGCGGATGATCTGCAAGATCTGCAATTCGGTTTCCGGGTTCAGGGCATCGTCGGCCAGGCGGTTGTCCAGTTCGAAAACAATGATGCAACGCCGGGAAAACTCCGCCACCGAGTCCGCCAGGGCCTGGCGCAGCGAACGCCCGTCCATGGTCAGCCGGGCGCTGGTGATCAATTCGCGGACCTGGCGCTGCAACTGGCTGAGGCCGCTGCGCAGCTCACCCAGCGCGGCGTCCACCTGCACCGGCTCGCCCAGGCGCGATTGCAGCAGGCGCGCCTGGAACGACAGGTAGCCCAGTTGCTGGGCCACCGAGTCATGGAGCTCCCGGGCCAGCGCGCCGTACTGAGAGGTGGCGTGCTTGCGCTGCTGCTCGCGCTTGTGTCGTAGCAGCTGCACCGTGACCCCGACCGCCCGTGCCGTCTCCTCCAGCAGTTGGCGCAAGGTCCGGCCGAGCGGGCCCGGGGCATCGAGCAACAACAGGCCGCGCTGCGCCGTGCCCGCCTCCGGCAAGGCACAGAGCAGGCGATACGTGCCGTGCCGGCGACACGCCATGCACGGTTGCGGCAACTCGCTGACGGCACCACCGCGCCAGGGACAGTTCGCCTCGCCCTGGCACAGGCGAGTCAATTGCTTGCGGGACGGGCCCAGGTCCTCGTCACCGAGCATCAGATTCAACCGGTGACCGGGCAACAGTGCTTCGAAACGGTCCAGCAGACGTGGCCAGGCACCGTCAGCGTGCATCAGGCACAGCGGCAACTCGGCCAGCAGCCCGCGCACCTGGCGGACTTGCCCGGGGCTCACGCGCTGAAACCAGCGGGCCCACCACTGTGGTCGTGTTCGCACTGTCGATGACTCCCCGTCCGCTGGCTCAACCCTGGTTGCAAGCGAGCAACTTCCATGCCCCGCAGGCCAATAACGACGAGCTATCTCCAAAGAGGTACTGCTTCTTTCGGATTGAGTGGAATTTCCTTCTGGGAAACTATCTTCCCCAGCAAGAAACAAGTCAGCCAGGAACGCCACCATGATGGATAGACCCAGCGCCGCCCCCGACCGGCTTCACAGCCTCCCCGTCTACCGGGAACCCCGGCCCCGCGAGGCGGCTCGCCGACACCTCGTCGTCAGGCAATCGGCGACGTTCGGCACAGCCTTTGTCGAAGGGCTCGACCAGCCGTTGCTGTTGAATGCCCAGAGCCGGGACTTTCCCTCGCGCCTCACCGGCCTGCTGGCCGATGCCACCGTCGGTTACCACCTGTACATCCTCGGCGACGAAGCCTTCATCTGGCAGGTCCATGACCAGGCCCGCGGCGCCGGGCTGCACGATGACGAAATCGATATGACCCTCTCGGCCCCTGGCAGCCGCCGGGTCTATTGCGTGCACTGCGGGCTGACCCAGACCGCCAGCGCGGCGGACCGCTTCAACTGCATCGGTTGCCAGGTGCAACTGGGAGTCCGCGCGCACTTTTCCAAACGCCTGGGTGCCTACCTCGGGGTCTGCGACGACGCCGACCGCCCCTACGCCGGAGCCGGCTCATGAGCGCACCGTTGCAAGTCCGGGTCAGCGCGGCGCGCCTGCTCACGCCGCTGGTCCGTGAGTTCACCCTGGTGCCTTGCAGCGGCCGCTTGCCGGGCTTCTCTTCGGGCAGTCACGTACAGGTTCATCTGCCGTTGGGCGAGCGAACCCTGCGCAATGCCTACTCGCTGACCAGCGACCCGGCCGACAACCGCCAGTACCGTATCGCCGTGCGTCTGCAAGAAGCATCGCGGGGGGGCTCACGCTACCTGCACCAGCAGGTCGAAGTCGGTGACCGCCTGACCCTCTCACCACCGGCCAATCTGTTTGCCCCGCACTCCAGCGCGCAGTTGCACATTCTGATTGCCGGCGGTATCGGCATCACTCCGTTCATGGCCTATCTCGATGCCCTGCAACGGCGCCAGGCAAAGGTCGAACTGCACTACCTCTACCGACCGGGCCTGACCGATGCCTATCTCGACGAGTTGCGCGAACGCCTGGGCCCGCGCCTGCAGCGTTATCCGGCGGGTACGCCTTGCGACCTGGCGACGATCCTGCGCGACCGGCCCCTGGGCAGCCATGTCTACACCTGCGGCCCGCAGCGCCTGCTCGATGCCGTACGGGAAACCGCGAGCCACCTGGGCTGGCCCGCCAGCCGCGTGCATTGGGAAGCCTTCAACGCCGCACAGCCCGGGCAGCCCTTCGAGCTGGAACTGGCCCGCAGCGGACTCAAGCTTCAGGTCAGCGCCGAGCAAAGCCTGCTCGAAGCCCTGGAGAGCGCCGGCATCGCGCCGCCCAGCCTGTGTCGCGGCGGGGTCTGCGGCCAGTGCATGACCCGCCATCTGTACGGCGAGATCGAACACCGCGACAACTTCCTGAGCCACGCCGAGCAGGCTGAGTTCCTCATGCCCTGTGTCTCGCGCGGCTGTGGCCCGCGGGTTTTGCTAGACCTCTAGGAGTCGACCATGTCCGTTCAATTCAGCCCACTGCAGACCTATCGAGAGCCCTTCAGCTTTCGCAACAGCCCCGAGGCCATCCGGCGCTTTCCGTTCCCCTTCAGCGAGGACAGCTACCTGTATTCGGTGAACATCGAACCGGCAAATTCGAAGGACCCCGGCTCGATCTACGAACACTGGTTCGATATCGACGAGCACTACCGCTCGGAGATAGCCGAACGCGCCCGGGTCCTCGACCAGGACCCACGCCGTTACCTGGTACTGCCGCACATGCAGGAAGCCGCCTGGGACGCCTTGGAAATGCTGATGGAGAAGCTCGCCGCCGCTTATCCGCAGGGCTTCGAGCTCGACCGCGACGGCCCACACTGGCACTGGCGCAACAAGGCCCTGGCGATCGACCAGCGCTTCACCTTCGGCGATGCCACGACCCTGCCGTGCGAGCCGCTGGAGTACATCACCCGTCAGGTCCAGGGCGACTTCGCCTTGCTCGACCAGCGCGACGGCGACCTGTTCATGGATGCCGGCATGGTCACCAGCCCGGCGGACTGGTCGCTGGCCTTCGATGCCGGGATGAGCTTCAAGCAATGGCATTCGCCGGTGCCCATGGCCCACCAGATGGGCATCTTCGAGCGGGCCCTGAAGTACCTGCTCAATGTCCCGGTAGGCCAACCGGTGCGGCGTCTGAACTGGACACTGACGATCAACCCGCGCCTGGACTCCTCGCCGGAAACCTTCCACGAATGGGGCGCCGACCGTGGCAGCGTGACGGCCGAAAACGCCGGTCACCTGGTGCACCTGCGGGTCGAACTGCAACTGATGGCGCGCCTGCCGCGCAGCAACGGCCTGATGTTCAGCATCCGCACCTACCTGATCAGCCTTGACGAACTGGTCAGCCAGCCCGGCTGGGGCTGCCGCCTGCACCGCGTGCTGCGCGACCTGCCCGAGCCGATCGCCGACTACAAGGGCATGACCCGCTACCGAGAGACCTTGGTCAAGTGGCTGAGCCGCTTCGACCCCGACGCCTGATCGCTTTGATCCCTTACCCACCTTTGACCGACAAGGACCCGCATATGGCTCATTCATGGCGCATTTCCGCACTCGCCGAGCGTCACCGCGCACTCGGCTCGAACCTGGAAGACTGGAACGGCATGGGCACCGCCTGGACCTACGCCAGCGACCTGGCCGATCACCACGAGGCGATCCGCACCCGGGCCGGCCTGATGGACGTCTCCGGGCTGAAAAAAGTCCACTACGTCGGCCCCCACGCCGAGAGCCTGCTGCAATGGGCGACCACCCGCGATATCAGCAAGCTGTATCCGGGCAAATCGGTGTACGCCTCGATGCTCGACGAGGACGGCAAGTTCGTCGACGACTGCATCGTCTACCGCACCGGGCCCAACGCCTTCATGGTGGTGCATGGCGCCGGCAGCGGCCATGAAATGCTGGTGCGTTCGGCCCAGGGCCGGCAGGTCGCGGTGCTGTTCGACGATGACCTGCACGACCTGTCGCTGCAAGGCCCGCTGGCGGTGGACTTTCTTGCCGAGCACGTGCCCGGCATTCGCCAGTTGCCCTACTTCCACCACCTGCAGACCCGGCTGTTCGAGCGCCCGGTGATGATCTCGCGCACCGGCTACACCGGCGAGCGCGGCTACGAGATCTTCTGCAAGGCCGCCGATGCGCCCTTGCTCTGGGACCAGATCCTCGAACAGGGCGCCGGCCTGGGCATCATCCCCTGCGCCTTTACCGCCCTGGACTGGTTGCGGGTAGAGAGCTCGCTGATGTTCTTCCCCTACGACAATTCGCAGATGTACCCCTTCGCCAATGAGAAGCCCGGCGACACGCTCTGGGAAATGGGCCTGGAGTTCACCGTCTCGCCGGAAAAACGCGACTTTCGCGGCGCCGAGGAACACCGCCGCTTGCAGGGCCACGAGCGCTTCAAAATCACTGGCCTGCTGCTCGACGGCGTACGCGCCGCCGAGGCCGGCGACACCCTCTGGCAAGGCGATAAGCAAGTCGGCGTGGTCACCTGCGGCATGTATTCACGCTTGAGCAAACGCTCCATGGCAATCGCCCGCATGAACCTCGCCTGCGCCGTGCCAGGTATCGCCCTGCGGGTGCGCGGCAGCCTGGAAACCGGCGCCGTCAGCCACGCCCTGCCCTTCGACGATCCGCAGAAAACCAAACGCACCGCCAAGGGCTGAGCCACCCCAGGAGTTTCCATGGACCATCCAGAGCCACACTACATTCTCAAGATCACCTGCCCGGCCACCTCCGGCATCGTCGCGGCGGTCACCTCCTGCCTGGCCGGGCAAAACTGTTACATCAGCGAGCTGGCGCAGTTCGACGACGAGTTCACCGGGCGTTTCTTCATGCGTGCGGTGTTCCGCTTCAACAAAGGTTCGAGCGCCGACATCGGCGCACTACGCGAAGGCCTCGGCGGTCTGGCCGGCGGCTTCGACATGCAGTGGGAGTTGTTCAGCGGCGCCGAGCCGACGCGGGTGCTGCTGATGGTCAGCAAGTTCGACCATTGCCTGACCGACCTGCTCTATCGCCACCGCAAGGGCGAGATGGACATGACCATCACCGCCATCGTCTCCAACCACCTGGAGCTGCGGCCGATGGCCGAGCGCGAGGGTATCCGCTTCATCTACCTGCCGGTGACCCAGGACAGCAAGGCCGGGCAGGAAGCCGAACTGCTGCGCATCGTCGAGGAAACCCGTACCGACCTGGTGGTGCTCGCCCGCTACATGCAGATCCTCTCCGACGACCTGTGCCGCAAGCTGTCGGGCCGCGCGATCAATATCCACCACTCGTTCCTGCCGGGGTTCAAGGGCGCCAAGCCCTATCACCAGGCCTACGAGCGTGGCGTGAAGCTGATCGGCGCCACCGCCCACTACGTCACCAGCGACCTCGACGAGGGGCCGATCATCGAACAGGAAATCCAGCGCGTCGACCACACCCACCGGCCCGACTCGCTGGTCGCCATCGGCCGCGACACCGAAACCGTCGCGCTGTCCAAGGCGCTGAAATACCACCTGGAACACCGGGTCTTCATCAACCAGGACAAGACAGTGATTTTTCGCTGAGCGCCGACTCCATCATTACGAGGCACGATCATGACTTTACGCGTGGCAATCATCGGCGCCGGCCCTTGCGGCATGGCGCAACTTCGAGCCTTCCAGTCGGCCCGCGACCAGGGCGCCGAGATCCCCGAACTGGTCTGCTACGAGAAGCAGAGCGACTGGGGCGGCATGTGGAACTACACCTGGCGCACCGGCCTCGACGAGCACGGCGAGCCGGTGCACGGCAGCATGTACCGCTACCTGTGGTCGAACGGCCCGAAGGAATGCCTGGAGTTCGCCGACTACACCTTCGAAGAACATTTCGGCCGTCCCATCGGCTCCTACCCGCCACGGGAAGTGCTCTGGGACTACATCAAGGGCCGCGTGGAAAAAGCCGGAGTGCGCCCGTATATCCGCTTCAACAACGTGGTGCGCCAGGTCAACTTCGACGCCGCCAGTGGTCGCTTCACGGTCCAGGCCCATGACTACAACCTGGACGTGCAAACCAGTGAGACCTTCGACTACGTAATCAACGCCTGCGGTCATTTTTCCACGCCCAAGGTGCCGCACTTCGAGGGCTTCGAGCAGTTCGCCGGACGCATCCTGCACGCCCATGACTTTCGCGAGGCGCTGGAATTCAAGGGCAAGGACCTGCTGATCGTCGGCAGCAGCTACTCGGCCGAGGACATCGGCTCGCAGTGCTACAAATACGGCGCCCGCAGCATCACCAGTTGCTACCGCAGCGCGCCGATGGGCTACCAATGGCCGGCCAACTGGGAGGAAAAACCACTGCTGCAACGCCTGGAACACAACCGCGCCTATTTTGCCGACGGCAGCAGCAAACACATCGACGCGGTGATCCTCTGCACCGGTTACCAGCATCACTTCCCGTTCCTGCCGGACGAACTCTGCCTCAAGACCGACAATCGCCTGTGGCCGATGAACCTGTACAAGGGCGTGTTCTGGGAACCCAACCCCCGGATGATCTACCTCGGCATGCAGGACCAGTGGTACTCCTTCAACATGTTCGACGCCCAGGCCTGGTACGCCCGCGACGTCATCCTCGGACGCATCGCCCTGCCGTCCCGGGCCGAGATGGTCGCCGACAGCCGCCAATGGCACGAACGCGAGCAGACCCTGGAAACCAACCAGCAGATGTTCGAATACCAGGGCGCCTATATCCAGCAACTGGTGGACGCCACCGACTACCCCGATTTCGACATTGCCGCGGTCAACGACACCTTCCTGCACTGGAAGCACGACAAGGCCGAAAACATCATGGGTTATCGCGACAAGTCCTACCGTTCGCTGATGACCGGCACCCAGTCGCCGCCCCATCACACGCCCTGGCTGCACGCGCTGGACGATTCCATGGCCGCCTACCTCGGCGAACCGTCCACCTCGATCCAGTCGGTTGGCTGACACGGGAGTCGCAGCATGCACGCACCACGTGTTTCGCAGCCCCGGGAGCCCGGGCTGTTTGCCCGGACCGCGACGCAAGAGCGTTACCGGGTGGCCGCCGGCGGCGTCAGCCTGGTGGCCCTGGCGCCCGGCGACACCCTGCAAGTGATCGACGTCGAAGGCCTGCAACCCTGCGAGTTGCTGGCCCTGACCGCCAGCGGCCACAGCGCCCTGGCGCAATGGGCGCTGGCCGCGACGCCAGGCGGCGAGTTTATTGCCGCGCGACTGGCCGAAGCGACCCTGCACAGCCGGCGTATTCTCCAGGCCCTGCACAAGCGCGGCATCGATCCACGCTCACTGCCGCGCGCCGCCTCGCTCTGGGGCGACGACAGCGCCGCCGGCCACAGCCGCCGCTTTGTCGCCAGTGACCCGCTGCTGGTGCTGGTCGCCGCCCCCGCCGGTCCCCACGCCGTCGACCGGCAATACCGGCCCAGCGAGCTGCGGCTGATGGTCGAGCGGGCCAACCCATCGCCGCTGTGGCTGCCCGAACTGCCCGAGCCATTGGGCGAACTGGTGGACGAGTTCACCGTCCGCGCCGGCAGCGCCCAGGGCTACAGCGTCAGCAAAGGCCAATACATCCAGGTGCTGGATGTCGCCGGCCGACAGTGCTCGGACTTTGTCGCCTTCGACCGACGGGCGCTGGATCGCGGTCTGGAACTGGACCTCGACCAGACCGTCACCCGCACCCTGAACGGCAGCGCCTACCCGGCGCCAGGGCTGTTCTCGAAGTTCTTCGACCGGCAGATGCAGCCCATGCTCGAAGTGGTGCGCGACACCGTCGGTCGCCACGACGCCTTCGCCCTGGCCTGCGCCGCCCGCTATTACGAGAGCCAGGGCTATTTCGGGCACGACAACTGCAGCGACAACCTCAGCCGCGCCCTCGCCCCCCATGGCGTACAGGCGCGCAGTGGCTGGCCGGCGATCAACTTCTTCTTCAACACCGCGATCGACGCCCACCAGCAGATGACCCTCGACGAACCCTGGTCGCGTCCCGGCGACTATGTGCTGCTCAAGGCCATGACCGACCTGGTTTGCGGCAGCTCCTCGTGCCCCGACGACATCGACCCGGCCAATGGCTGGAATCCGACCGATATCCATATCCGCGTCTACCGCGAACAGGAGCGTTTTTCCATCGCCATGAGCACTCGAAGCACGGCCGACGCCGACCCGATCCTCACCCGCGAATCGGGCTTTCACAGCCGCACCCGCGCCCTCACCGGCAGCTTCACCGACTACCGCAACTGGTGGCTGGCGCTGCGCTACGACGGTTTCGGTGCCATCGACGAATACCTCGGCTGCCGCGAGCGCGTGGCGCTGATGGACCTGACGGCCCTGCGCAAGTTCGAGATCCTCGGCCCGGACGCCGAAGCCCTCCTGCAGTACTGCCTGACCCGCGACGTGCGGCGTCTGGCGGTCGGCCAGGTGGTGTATTCAGCGATGTGCCATGAACACGGCGGCATGCTCGACGACGGCACCCTGCTGCGCCTGGGCCCGGACAATTTCCGCTGGATCTGCGGCGAGGACTATGCCGGCGTCTGGCTGCGGGAACAAGCGGCGAAGCTGGGCATGAAAGTCTGGGTCAAGTCGGCCAGCGAGCAGATCCACAACCTCTCGGTCCAGGGCCCGCTGAGCCGTGAACTGCTTAAACAGATGATCTGGACTCCAGCGACCCAGCCAAGCCTGGAAAGCCTCGGCTGGTTCCGCTTCCTGGTCGGCCGCCTGGACGGCTACGACGGTTGCCCGCTGATGATTTCCCGCACCGGCTACACCGGCGAGCTGGGCTATGAAGTCTGGTGCCAGCCGCAGGACGCCGAACAGGTCTGGGACCGGATCTGGCAACTGGGCCAACCGCTGGGCATCGTCCCCCTGGGCCTGGAAGCCCTGGACATGCTGCGCATCGAAGCCGGGCTGATCTTCGCCGGCTACGAATTCAGCGACCAGACCGATCCCTTCGAAGCCGGGATCGGTTTCAGCGTGCCGCTCAAGAGCAAGACCGACGATTTCATCGGTCGCGATGCGCTGTTGCGGCGCAGTGCCCAGCCCCGCCACAAATTGGTGGGCCTGCAACTGAGCGGCAACGAAGGCGCCCACCACGGCGATGCGGTCTATCGCGGCCGGGCCCAGGTCGGCGTGATCACCAGCGCCTGCCGCTCGCCCCTGCTGGGCAGCAATATCGCCCTCTGTCGCATGGATGTGGCCTGTGCCGAGATCGGCACGGAGCTTGAGGTCGGCAAGGTCGATGGCCTGCAGAAGCGCATCAGCGCCACGGTCACACCGGCGATCTTCTATGACCCGGACAAAAGCCGGGTGCGCAGTTGATCGGCATAACGAGCAAGTACGCCAACTGACTTTGACTGCCCAACGCCCCTCCACTCAGACATGGGAATACCAAGATGGAAGCGACGACGTTCGAGACCGTACCGCCAGCCCCCGCCGCGGTCGGCAGCCTGCACCGCAAGATCGATTGGCGCGGGGCCTTCTGGGTCGCCAGCGGCGTGCCCGCGCTGGTGCTGTTCTCCATTGGCGCAATTGCCGCCACCGTGGGCAAACCGGCCTGGATCGTCTGGATCGTGTCGATCCTGTTCGGCTTTATCCAGGCCTTCACCTATGCCGAAATCGCCGGGCTGTTCCCGCACAAATCCGGTGGTGCCTCGGTCTACGGGGCCATCGCCTGGGTTCGCTACAGCAAGCTGATCGCTCCGGTGTCGGTGTGGTGCAACTGGCTGGCCTGGTCGCCGGTGCTGGCGATCGGTTCGGGACTGGCGGCCGGCTATATCCTCACCGCGCTGTTTCCGGCGGATGCGCTGATCAATACCTGGCAGTTCACCCTGCTCGACCTGGGCTGGGTCAAAAGCGGCCTGTCACTGCGTATCAACGCCACCTTCGGCATCGGCCTGCTGATCCTGCTGGGGGTGTTCGCCGTGCAGCACGGCGGCATCCTGCGTTCGGCACGGCTGACCCTGGTGCTGGGCGCGACCTCGCTGATTCCGCTGTTGCTGGTGGGCCTGGTGCCGCTGCTGACCGGTGACGCGGCGCGGATCAACTTCCTGCCACTGTTCCCGCTGGCTCATGACGCCGCCGGGCAAGTGATCGACGGGCCCTGGGACATGTCCGGCTGGTCGTTGATGGCCGGCGGGCTGTTCATGGCCGCCTGGTCGACCTACGGCTTCGAGACCGCCGTGTGCTACACCCGGGAATTCAAGGATCCCAAACGCGACACCTTCAAGGCGATCTTCTACGCCGGGCTGCTCTGCATCCTGGTCTTCACCCTGGTGCCGCTGGCCTTCCAGGGCAGCCTTGGGCTCGGCCAACTGGTGACCCCGGCGGTGCTCGATGCCAGCGGCGCGGTGGTCACCCCGGCCGTCTACAGCGGCCTGTTGTCGCCAGCGATCTACAGCGGCATGGGCGTCGGCCAGGTCATGGCCGACAGCATCGGCGGCGGCAAGCTGGTGGCCAATGTCGTGCTGATCATGCTGATACTCGCCACCCTGCTGGCGATCATGACTTCGATGTCCGGCTCCTCGCGCACCTTGTACCAGGCCTCGGTGGACGGCTGGCTGCCCAAGTACCTGGGGCGGACCAACGAACACGGCGCGCCGACGGCGGCGATGTGGACCGACTTGACGTTCAATATGCTGCTGTTGCTGATGTCCGACTATGTGTTCGTCCTCGCGGCGTCCAATGTCAGTTACATCATCTTCAACTTCCTCAACCTCAACGCCGGTTGGATTCACCGCCTGGACCGCCCGGACTGGGCCCGTCCGTACAAGGCGCCAACCCTGCTGCTGGCGGCCGGCGCGGTGTTGAGCTTCGTCAACCTGGCGTGCATGGGGATGGGCGCGGATATCTGGGGTGCCGGTACGCTGTTCACCGGCCTGTTGCTGGCGCTGCTGATCATTCCGGTGTTTGTCGTGCGCCATTACTGGCAGGACAAGGGCCGTTTCCCGGAAGCGATGCTGACCGACCTGCATATCCAGGCCGACGCCGGACTCAAGCGCGCGGGTGTGCTGCCTTATGTCACACTGGTCGCCGGCGTGCTGGTGGTATATTTCTGCCACCGCCTGGCGGCCTGAGCGGCCTGAAGGACAAACCTGTCCTGGCCGGCGCTACCGGCCAGGACAGGATGATCTCGATCCCTGTAGGAGCCAGCTTGCTGGCGATAGCGGCCGATCAGTCGATGCAAGGCTCACTGGCCTCATCGCCAGCAAGCTGGCTCCTACAGGTTTGGCGGTGTCTTCAAGCGCCCCATTGGGGCAAAGGCGCCTGGCTCCATTTTTTTCTCTACCCAGACCATGGTGACGCATTCGATGAATTCTTCCCTTGCACCGGCCCGCGACATCGACGGCAAGGCCATCGCCGCCCAGGTGCTCAATGAAGTCCGCGACGAGATCGCCGACCTGGCCCGGCAAGCCATTTACCCCGCGCTGGCCGTGGTCCTGGTGGGCGAAGACCCGGCCAGCCAGGTCTATGTGCGCAATAAATTGCTGCGCGCCGAAGAAGTCGGCATCCGTTCGCTGGAACATCGCCTGCCGGCAAGCACCGGCCAGGCCGAGCTGCTGCAACTGATTGCCGGGCTGAACGCCGATCCGACGGTGAACGGCATCCTGGTGCAACTGCCGTTGCCGGCGCATATCGAGGAGCATGCGGTGATCCAGGCCATCGACCCGCTCAAGGATGTCGACGGTTTTCATCGGGAAAACGTCGGCGGCCTGGTCCACGGCGCCGAGGTGCTGACGCCCTGCACACCCAGTGGCTGCATGCGCCTGTTGCAGGAAACCTGCGGCGATCTGCGCGGCAAGCACGCGGTGGTTATCGGCCGTTCGAATATCGTCGGCAAACCCATGGCGACCCTGCTGCTGCAGGCCGATTGCTCGGTCAGCGTGGTGCACTCGCGCAGCGTCGATGCGCCGGCCTTGTGCCGGTTGGCGGATATCGTGGTCGCCGCCGTGGGGCGCCCGCAGTTGATCGATGCCAGTTGGCTCAAGCCGGGGGCGGTGGTGATCGACGTGGGGATCAATCGGATTGAAACCGAGACCGGCACCCGCCTGGTGGGGGATGTCGACTATGCCAGCGCCCGGATGGTGGCCAGCGCCATCACCCCGGTGCCGGGCGGAGTCGGGCCGATGACCATTGCCTATCTTTTGAAAAACACCGTGATCGCCACGCAGTTGCAGCGATCCCGGTAAGCGCTTGCTGTTGTGCTGTCCTCGCAGACGCCATCGCCAGCAAGCCGGCTCCCACAGGATTTGTGTCGTACGCAAATCGGTAGTCGACACTGATCCCCTGTAGGAGCCGGCTTGCTGGCGATGCGATGTCAGCCGTTACACCGTTTCACGGGCAGCCAGCCATCGACCGGCACAGCGGATCCAGGCTCAATGGTTGTAAGCCCGCTCATTGTGCTCGGCCAGGTCCAGCCCCATCTCCTCCACCGACTCATCGGCACGCAAGCCGATCAACGCCTTGATCACCTTGAGAATCACCCAGCTGACGACAAAGCAGTAGACCGTGGTCAGCGCCACGCCCTTGATCTGCGCCAGGACCTGCCCGCCGAGGGTCACGCCTTCCACCAGGCCGCCCATCGACGGTACGCAGAACACCCCGGTCAACACCGCGCCGATCATCCCGCCGATACCATGCAGGCCAAACACATCGAGGCTGTCGTCATAACCGAAGCGCCTTTTCAACACGGTCACGCTCAGATAGCAGAACACCCCGCACAGCAGACCAATGGCCAGGGCACCACCGACGCCGACATAAGCACAGGCCGGGGTGATCCCAACCAACCCGGCCAAGGCACCGCTGGCCAGACCCAGCGCACTGGGTTTACCAACCTTGAACCACTCGGTGAACATCCAGCCGAGAATGCCGGCGCAGGCGCCCAGCTGGGTATTGAGCATAACGATCCCCGAGAGCCCGTTGAGACCGCCGCCGGAGCCGATATTGAAACCGAACCAGCCAACCCAGAGCATCGCCGCGCCGGCCATGGTCAAGCTCAGGTTGTGTGCCGGCATCGGCTCGTTCTGGTAACCCTTGCGCTTGCCGAGGATCAGGCACGCGGCCAGGGCGGCGACGCCGGCGTTGATATGCACTGCGGTGCCGCCGGCAAAGTCGAGCACGCCCCAGTTGTGCATCAAGGCTCCGGAACCGCCCCAGACCATATGCGCGACCGGCGCGTAGACCAGGGTGAACCAGACCGCCATGAACAACAGCGCCGCCGAGAACTTCATGCGTTCGGCGAAGGCCCCGGCAATCAGCGCCGGAGTGATGATGGCGAAGGTCATCTGGAAGGTCACGAACACCCCTTCCGGAATATCGCCCACCAGGCTGTCGGGCTTCATCCCGGCCAGAAAGGCCCGGCTCAGGCCGCCGACGAAACTGTTGAAGGTCACCTGGCCGTCGACCATGCCGCTGGTGTCGACCACCATGCTGTAGCCATAGATCACCCACAACACACCGACCAGACCGGCCACGCCGAAGCATTGGGTGAACAGCGAGAGCATGTTTTTCGCCCGGACCAGGCCGCCGTAGAACAGCGCCAGGCCCGGCAGGCACATGAACAGCACCAGCACCGCCGCGGTGATCATCCAGGCAGTGCTGCCGGTATTGAGGGTCGGGGCGTCGGCTGCTTGCGCCACGGGTGCCAAGACACCGAGGGCGAGCAGCAGTAACAGGGACTTGCCAGGTAGACGATTGACCATTGTTGAATCTCCTGCAAAGGGAATGGAAAGTGTCTGGCAGCGAGCAATGTGAGAGTGGGCGGGCCTTGAGGCCTCTTCGAATGTTGAACGAACACACACCGCCCTATCCGCGGGCGTCTGGCCGAACGTGGTCCTTGTAGGCGCCAGCTTGCTGGCGATAGCGGCCTTTCAGGCGATGCAAGGCTGACTGGCCTCATCGCCAGCAAGCGGGTTCCTACAGGTTTTTGCGGCGTGTTCAAGATCCCAACAGGACAATCCCGGCGTGTTCGAGTCGCCCTGTCGGAACAACTCAGTACCCCGAACCCGGAATCCACGAGGTACCGGCCAACGGCACCCGGGCCATGGCCGCCGATTCCACGGTCAAGGCCACCAGGTCCTCCGGATCGAGGTTATGCAGGTGCGACTTGCCACAGGCCCGCGCCATGGTCTGGGCCTCCAGCACCAACACCCGCAGGTAGTTGGCCAGGCGCCGCCCGCCCTCCACCGGATCAAGGCGTTTGGACAGCTCCGGGTCCTGGGTGGTGATCCCCGCCGGGTCGCGGCCGTTCTGCCAGTCGTCGTAGAAGCCGGCCGCCGAGCCGATCTTCTTCAACTCCTCATCCAGCCGCGGGTGGTTGTCGCCCAGGGCAATCAACGCCGCCGTGCCGATCGCCACCGCATCGGCGCCCAGCGCCATGGCCTTGGCCACATCGGCACCGTTGCGAATCCCGCCCGAGACGATCAACTGCACCTTGCGATGCATGCCCATCTCCTGCAACGCCTGGACCGCCTGGGGAATCGCCGGCAGGATGGGAATCCCCACGTGTTCGATAAACACTTCCTGGGTCGCCGCCGTGCCGCCCTGCATACCGTCGAGGACGATCACATCGGCGCCGGCCTTGACCGCCAGCTTGACGTCGTAATACGGCCGGCTGGCGCCGATCTTCACGTAAATCGGTTTTTCCCAATCGGTGATTTCGCGCAGCTCGGCAATCTTGATCGCCAGGTCGTCCGGGCCGGTCCAGTCCGGGTGCCGGCAGGCACTGCGCTGGTCGACGCCGATCGGCAGCGTGCGCATGCCGGCCACACGCTCGGTGACTTTCATCCCCAGCAGCATGCCACCACCACCCGGCTTGGCGCCCTGGCCAAGGACGATCTCGATGGCGTCAGCCTTGCGCAGGTCGTCCGGGTTCATGCCATAACGCGACGGCAGGTATTGATAGACCAGGTGCTGCGATTGCCCGCGTTCTTCCGGGGTCATGCCGCCGTCGCCGGTGGTGGTGCTGGTACCGGCAATGGTCGCGCCACGGCCAAGGGCCTCCTTGGCATTGGCCGACAGCGCGCCGAAGCTCATGCCGGCGATGGTCACCGGAATCTTCAGGTGGATCGGCTTCTTGGCGAAGCGGTTGCCGAGAATCACGTCGGTCCCGCATTTCTCCCGATAGCCTTCCAGCGGGTAGCGCGACACGCTGGCACCGAGCAGCAGCAAGTCATCGAAGTGCGGCAGCTTGCGCTTGGTGCCGCCACCCCGGATGTCATAGATGCCGGTTTCGGCGGCACGCTGGATTTCCTGGATGGTCAGGCGGTCGAAGGTGGCGGACTCACGCAGCACCGGAGGGGCTTTTGGGTTAACAGGGTCGCTCATGGCAGTTCTCCTCGCGTGGATCAGTACGCGGACGCGTTATCGACTTTGAAGTTGTACAGCTGACGGGCCGAGCCATAGCGTTTGAAGCTTGCGGGCGACTCATCGAAACCGGCGCGATTGAGCAGTTCCTGCAGCTCCTCCAGGTGCTCGGCGCGCATCTCTTTCTCGACGCAGTCCGAACCCAGCGACTGCACGCTACCTTTGACGTAGATGCGGGTTTCGTAGAGCGAATCGCCCAGGGCATCACCGGCATCGCCGCACACCACCAGGCGCCCGGCCTGGCCCATGAAGCAGCTCATATGGCCGATACTGCCGCCGACCACAATGTCGATGCCCTTCATCGAGATCCCGCAGCGGGCCCCGGCATCGCCCTCGATCACCAGCAAGCCGCCATGGGCGGTGGCACCCGCCGCCTGGGAGGCGCTGCCCTTGATCCGGACCATGCCGGACATCATGTTCTCGGCAACCCCGACACCGGCATTGCCATGCACGGTGATGCTCGCCTTCTGGTTCATGCCGGCGCAGTAGTAACCGGCATGGCCCTGGATATCGATGGACACGGCCTGGCTCACACCCACCGCGAGGTTGTGCTTGCCGTTGGAATGGGTCACTACCCATTCGCGGTCTTCTACCTGATGGACCTGGTCATGCAGCGCCTGGTTGAGGTCGCGCACCGAGGCCGTGGAAAGATCGATGGTTTTCATGGAGGCACTCCTTAAGCTGATTCGCGTTCCCAGAGGTACAGGGTGGCCGGCGCCGGCTCCCAGACCTTGGCCTGTTCGATACCCGGCAGGCTCGACAGCGCCTGGTATTCCGAGGCCATGGCCACGTAGTCGGCGGTTTCGGCGATGATCGCCGGCTTGCAGGCCACCGGGTCACGGATCACCGCGAAGCCGTTGCGGGTGCCGATGGCGAAGGTGAAGAAGCCGTCCAGGTCGCGCAGCGAATGGTCCAGCGCCTGTTTCAGCGAATCGCCCTGTTGCAGGCGCCAGGTCAGGTATCCGGCGGCCACTTCGGTGTCGTTGTCGGTCTCGAAGTGAATGCCTTCGCGCTTGAGCTCCTGGCGCAGGCGGAAGTGATTGGACAGCGAGCCGTTGTGCACCAGGCACAGGTCGGCGCCCGTGGAGAACGGGTGGCTGCCCTCCATGGTCACCGCGCTTTCGGTGGCCATCCGGGTGTGGCCGATGATATGGCTGCCTTTCATGCTGGCCAGGCCGAAGCGCTGGGAAATCTCCAGCGGCAGGCCCATGCCCTTGAGGATTTCGATGCTCTGCCCGGCACTCATGATCCGCACCGACGGCGCCAGTTCATTGAGCAGGGCGCGCACCGGGGCTTCGCCGGCGTGGATTTTCAGCACCACGGCACTGGCATTCTGAAACCAGTCCAGGGAACAACCCAGGCGCCCTTCCAGCGCGGCCATCAGCGGCTGCCAGTCGAAGCCCTCGCCGGTCGCCTGCAAGGTCAGCTTGAGCCAGCCGTCGGCCACTTCATCGCCGTAGATGGCAAAGCCGGCGCTGTCCGGGCCACGGTCGGTCATGGCCAGCAACATCGGCTCGAACAACTCGCCGAGCCGGGCTTCCAGCTGCGGATTTTTCAGGTAAAGCCCTACGATCCCACACATATCAAGTCTCCCTCGAAGACACAGGACGCCCGGCTTGATCCCGACCGCCCGAATGGTTGTTGAAGCGCTCGTTCAGAAGAATTCGGTGTAGCGCTGGATTTCCCAGTCGGAGACATGGCGGCTGTATTCCACCCACTCCATACGTTTGAGCTTGATGAATTCGCCAACGATTTGCGGGCCCATGACCTCGGCGAACAACGGGTCGGCTTCCAGGGCGTCGGTGGCCTCCTTGAGCGATTGCGGCAAGGTCTTGATGCCCCGCGCGGCAATCTGCTCCAGGCTCAGGCTGTAGAGGTTTTCGTTGCAGACATGCTCGACCTCCAGTTGCCGGTCGATGCCGTCCAGGCCCGCGGCGATGATCGCGGCGCTGACCAGATAGGGGTTGCAGCCGGCATCCGGCAGGCGGAATTCGAGGCGCCCGTAGGGCACGCGGACCATCGCCGAGCGGTTGTTGGCGCCGAAGGCGATAAAGGCTGGGGCCCAGGTCGCGCCGGACAGCGAGTTGCCCACCACCAGACGCTTGTAGGAGTTGACCGTTGGCGCGGCGAAGGCGCACAGCGCCGGGCCATGGGCGAGCAGGCCGGCGGCGAAGTGATAGGCCAGTTTCGACAGGCCCATGCCGCTCGGGTCGCTGGCGTCATGGAACAGGTTCTTGTTTTCGGCGCTGGCGATCGACAGGTGAAAGTGCATGCCGTTGCCGGCGCGCTTCGGATCGGGCTTGGGCATAAACGAGCAGATCATGCCCAGGTCGTTGGCGATCTCCCCGGCGGCCATGCGAAAAAAGGTGAAGCGGTCGGCCGAGGTCAGGGCATCGCTGTAGGTGTAGTTGATCTCGAACTGGCCGTTGGCGTCTTCGTGGTCGATCTGATAGACCTCGAAGTCCACCGCTTGCAGCGCTTCGGTCAGCTGCTCGAGAAACACCCGCGAACGTGACAGGCCCTTGTAGTCGTAGCAGGGTTTGTCGAGGTTATCGCTGGCGTCGACCGCTTGCAGCTTGCCCCCTGCATCACGGCGAAACAGGCTGAACTCCGGTTCCAGGCCGGTGTTGAGGGTCCAGCCCTTGTCCTGCAGGCGCTGGACTTGTTGTTGCAGGACGTAGCGGCTGTCATAGGGATGCGGCTGGCCGTCGACATGCCCGACACAGACCACGCGACCGTACCCCGGTTGCCAGGGCACCGGCGTCAGCGTCGACAGATCGCCGCGGGCCATGAAGTCCGGGCCGTGGGGCTCCATGCCCATGCCGCAGATGGCGAAACCGGCAAATCCGGCCCCTTCTTCCGCCACCGTCTTGAGCCCGCACACGGGCACCGATTTGGTTTTCGCCGCGCCATGGATATCGACAAACTGCGCAAGCACGTACTTGATCCCGTGCTTGTCGATGAGGCGCTGGGTTTCTGCTGGCAACATGGGGTCTTCACTCCTCGTGAAAAGGCAAAGTGCTAGGGATGGAGTTGACGCTCTCAACCTTCTTTATTCCGCAGAAGAAAGTTAATTTCCCTTCAGGAATGCAAAGCCCTTGCCAAGTTCAGTCATGCCGAGGTGCGGCATCAGTAACCGCGCATTTGCGCTGTATATATGGGAAAATTGTTTTCCTTGTGGGAATACACCCCATTGGCGAGCCACGCAGGTGGCTGCCTTGCACTTTCCTAGTGCGAAACTAATATTATTGAACAGAAAGCGTGCAGGTCCCGATGAATATGCCGAACGAGCTCGAACCGCGTCTCAAGCTGGAGCAGTACCTGGGCATGCAGATCAAGCGCCAGCGCCTGGCGCAGGACCTGAAACTGTCCGATGTGGCGAAGATCGCCGGCATCAGCCAGGGTATGTTGAGCAAGATCGAAAACGCCCAGGTGTCCACCAGCCTCGATACCCTGAGCCGCCTGTGCGACGTGCTCGGGCTGCCGATGTCCAAGCTGTTCAGCCAGTACGACCAGCAAGGTGGCAGTGCCCTGCTGGTCAAGGCCGACCAGGGCATGGAGGTGGTGCGCCGGGGCACGGAGAAAGGCCACACCTATCATCTGCTCAACCATACCCGTGGGCCGAAGAAGAGCTTCGAGGCGTATATGGTCAGCATGGATGACGCCAGCGAGGAGTTTCCGACCTTCTCCCATCCCGGCACCGAATTCCTCCACCTGCTTGAAGGCGAGCTGATCTACCGCCACGGTAATCAGCTGTACCGCATGGAAGCCGGCGACAGCCTGACCTTCGAAGGCGAAGTGCCCCACGGTCCCGAGCAATTGGTGCAGGTGCCGATCCGCCTGCTGTCGATCATGAACTACGGCAACGGCAACGAATAAACCCCTGAGGTCCTTGAGCCTTGCGGGTGCCTGTGCGGGTGCTATCGCCGGCAAGCCGGCTCCCACAAAGCCGGGTTGCGCCACATCAATATCGTCCTGCGCAAAACCTGTAGGAGCTGGCTTGCCGGCGATGAGGCCAGTAAGCCTTCCACAAAGCCGGGTTGCGCCACATCAATATCGTCCTGCGCAAAACCTGTAGGAGCTGGCTTGCCGGCGATGGGGCCAGTGAGCCTTGCATCGCCTGATCGGCCGCCATCGCTGGCAAGCCAGCTCAACAAGGGCCCGTTGCGGCTCCAAAACCGCCCTCTCTTGACTTCCCCCGCGCACGATCGCCTGAAACGGCGTCGTATCCTGCGCTATTTCCTGCCAGTTAAAAAACTTTCAGAAACCTCTGGACGTCCCCTGCGCATTTCCCCTATAAAGCCGCTATTGGGAATATTTTATTCCCCATAAGAAAAAAACGCTTCAAGAATGAAGCTCGCTTCAACGTTGTTTTTTATCGCCCTGCGATGAGCTGCCGCCACCCTCCCGAGGACGCGTCATGCAACACGACAAAAACCATTTCATCATCAAGATAAGCTGTCCGGCGGTGTCCGGGATCGTCGCCGCCGTCACCACTTACCTGGCGGACAACGGTTGCTACATCGGGGAGATGGCGCAATTCGACGACGAGTTCAGCGGCCAGTTTTTCATGCGCGCGGTGTTCCGCTTCAACGACGGCCTGGCCGCCGCCATCGAGCCGCTCAAGGCCGGCTTCGCCGACGTGGCCAAGGCCTTCGACATGGCCTGGGAGCTGCACGATACGCGCCAGCCGATGCGCGTACTGCTGATGGTCAGCAAGTTCGACCATTGCCTCACCGACCTGCTCTACCGCTACCACAAGGGCGAGATGGACATGACCATCACCGCCATCGTCTCCAATCACCTGGACCTGCGGCCGATGGCCGAACGCGAAGGCATCCGCTTCATCTACCTGCCGGTAACCCAGGACAGCAAGGCCCGCCAGGAAGCCGAACTGATGACGATCATCGACGACACCCAGACCGAGCTGGTGGTCCTGGCGCGCTACATGCAAATCCTCTCCGACGACCTGTGCCGGCAGCTCTCGGGCCGGGCGATCAATATCCACCATTCGTTCCTGCCCGGCTTCAAGGGTGCCAAGCCCTATCACCAGGCCTACCAGCGCGGGGTGAAACTGATCGGTGCCACCGCCCACTACGTCACCAGCGACCTGGACGAAGGGCCGATCATCGAGCAGGAAGTGCAACGGGTCGACCACGTGTATCGCCCCGATGACCTGGTGGCGACCGGTCGCGATACCGAAACCGTGGCCCTGTCCAAGGCGGTCAAGTACCACCTGGAACACCGGGTTTTCCTCAACCAGGACAGAACGGTGATCTTCCGGTGAACAGCCCCAGACTGATAGATGGCAAGGCCGCTTCGGCGCGGGTCCTGGAACAGGTACGCCGCGAGGTCGGCGAGTTGCTGGAACAGGCGGTCCGACCGGCGTTGGCGGTGATCCTGGTGGGCAGCGACCCGGCCAGCCAGGTCTATGTGCGCAACAAGATCCTGCGCGCCGACGAGGTCGGCATTCGCTCCCAGGAGCATCGCCTGCCCAGCGACACCAGCACCGAACAACTGCTGAACCTGATCAAGAGCCTGAACGACGATCCCTCGATCAACGGCATCCTCCTGCAACTCCCGCTGCCGGCGCCGATCGATGAACTGCGCGCCCTGGAAGCCATCGACCCGCGCAAGGACGTGGATGGTTTTCACAGTGAAAACGTCGGCGGCCTGAGCCAGGGCCGCGATGTACTCGCCCCGTGTACCCCCAGCGGTTGCCTGCACCTGCTGGAAGAAACCTGCGGCGAGCTGCGCGGCAAGCATGCGGTGGTGGTCGGCCGCTCGAATATCGTCGGCAAACCCATGGCGGCCCTGCTGCTCAAGGCCGACTGCTCGGTCACCATGCTCCACTCGCGCAGTCGCGATGCCCAGGCGCTGTGTCGCCAGGCCGATATCGTGATTGCCGCCGTCGGCCGCGCCGGATTGATCGACGCCAGCTGGCTGAAATCGGGGGCGGTGGTGATTGATGTGGGGATCAATCGGATTGAAACCGAGAACGGCAGCCGCCTGGTCGGCGATGTCGATTTCGCCAGCGCCCTGCCCCTGGTCTCGGCGATTACCCCAGTGCCGGGGGGCGTCGGCCCGATGACCATCGCCTTCCTGATGAAAAACACCGTGATCGCCGCCCGCCAGCAACAGCAGGCGCAACGCAGCCAATCGGAGGCCGTATGCCATTCAATCTATTGAAATACGGACTGAGCGCCGAATACCCGGTGGACGTCGATCTGCCGCCACCGCGGGAGCTAAAACCGTCCTATGACGTGGTAATCATCGGTGCCGGCGGCCATGGCCTGGCTACCGCCTACTACCTGTCGCGCTACCACGGCATCAGCAATATCGCCGTGCTGGAGAAGGCCTACCTGGGCGGCGGCAATACCGCGCGCAATACCGCGGTGATCCGCTCCAACTACCTGACCAGCGAGGGCGTGCGCTTCTATGCCGAGTCGGTAAAGCTGTTCCAGAGCCTCTCCAACGAATTCGACTTCAACATCATGTATTCGGAGCGCGGCCAACTGACCCTGGCCCACACCGATGCGACGGTGCGCTCGTTCCGCCAACGCGCCGAGGTCAACAAGCACTTCGGCGGCCGCACGGAAATGATCGACCGCCAGCAGATTCGCGAACTGGTGCCCAGTCTCAATCTCGACCCCGGCCACCTGCCGGTGATCGCCGGGCTCTGGCATATCGACGGCGCCACCGCGCGCCATGACGCCGTGGCCTGGGGCTACGCCAAGCAGGCGGCCAAGCGCGGGGTGGAAATCCATCAGCTCACCGAGGTCCAGGACCTGGTGATCGAGAACGGTCGGATCCGCGCGGTAAAAACCAATCGCGGCACCGTGCAGTGCGGCTGCGTGGTCCAGGCCATCGCCGGGCACAGCTCGCTGCTGATGGCCAAGGCCGGGATCCGCTCGCCGATCCAGACCTTTCCCTTGCAGGCCATGGTGACCCAGCCGTTCAAGCCATTCCTCGACCCACTGGTGAGTTCCTCGGCGCTGCATTGCTACGTGCAGCAGACCAGTCGCGGTGAAGTGGTGTTCGGTGGCGGTTCCGACCCCTACCCGCTGTTCAACAGCCGCTCGACCCTGGACCTGAAGGAAAGCCTGCTGGCCCATGCCATCGAGATGTTCCCGTTCCTGGCCAACGCCAAGCTGATGCGCCAATGGGCCGGGATCACCGACATGACCCCGGACTACAGCCCGATCATGGGCCTGTCGCCGGTGGAGAATTATTACCTGGATGCCGGCTGGGGCACCTGGGGCTTCAAGGCCACGCCGATCTGCGGCAAGACCATGGCCGAGCTGGTGGCCAGCGGCGGCCGGGTGCCCGAGTTGATCAAGCCGTTCGGCCTCGAGCGCTTCAGTACCTTCCAGCAAGTCAACGAAATGGGCGCCACGGCGGCCAGCCACTAACGGAGCGCTGACAATGAAAATCCTCGATTGCCCGCTCAACGGGCCGCGCAATATCAGTGAGTTCACCTACGGCGGCGAGTTCAAGCCGATGCCGGACCCGGGCAGCTGCAGCGATGCCGAGTGGGCGGACTATGTCTTCAACAGCGACAACCGCGCCGGAGTGGTCCGCGAGTGGTGGATGCACACACCTTCCAGCTACTGGTTCCTGGCCGAGCGCCACACCGTCAGCGACGAGATCATCCGCACCTTCGACGCCAGGGAACTGTTCAGTTCACGGCTCGACTTCAGCCCCCCTCAGTCCCGGGAGATCGCCGGATGAATAGTTCCAACCGCTTGCCCGCCCCCATGGGGCTGCTGATCGACCGCGACCAGCCGCTGGACTTCAGCTTTGACGGCAAGGCCTACCAGGGCTTGAAGGGCGACAGCATCGCCAGCGCCCTGCTCGCCAATGGCCGCTTCCTGCTCTCGCGCTCCTTCAAGTACCACCGCCCCCGTGGCCCGTTGACCATGGCCGGCCAGGACGCCAACAGCCTGGTGCAATTGCCCCGCGAACCCAATGTACTGGCCGACGCCCATCCCCTGGAAGCCGGCCTTGAAGTCCAGGGCCAGAACTTCAATGGCTCCCTGGACAACGACCGCGATGCCTACCTCGGCAAGTTCTCCAGGTTCATGCCGGTGGGCTTCTATTACCGCTCTTTCTACAAGCCCAAGGGTATGTGGAAAGTCTGGGAGCCGATCATTCGCAAGAAGGCCGGCCTCGGCGTGCTCGACCTGACGTTCCAGCCCGAGTACTACGACAAGGCCTACCTGTTCACCGACCTGGCGGTGATTGGCGCCGGTCCCGCCGGGCTGCAAGCGGCACTGAGCGCCGCCAACTGCGGAGCCCAGGTGCTGTTGATCGAACAACAGCCGGTGCTGGGCGGCGCCCTCGCCTATGCGCGTTTCGATATCGCCGGCAAGCGTGCCGAACACCTGCGCCGGGAACTGCTGGCCGCAGTGCTTGGCCACGCCAATATCCGCGTGCTGAGCGAAGCCACCTGCAACGCCTGGTTCACCGACAACTACCTGCCGGTGATCCAGGGCAAGCGCATGTACAAGGTCCGCGCCCGCCAGTGCCTGGTGTGCAGCGGTGCCTTCGACCAGCCGGTGATTTTCCGTAACAACGACCTGCCCGGCGTGATGCTGTGCAGCGCCGCGCAACGTCTGATGAAGCTGTACGCGGTGAAACCGGGCCAGCGCGCGGTGGTGTTGACCGGCAACGATGACGGCTACTACACCGCCCTTGACCTGCACGACCAGGGCGTCGAGTTGGCGGCTCTGGTAGACCTGCGCAACGACGCCGACCCAGCCCTGTGTCGCGCCCTGGAACAACGCAAAATCCCCCACCTGACCGGCAGCACGGTCTATGAAGCGCTGCATGAAAAGGGCCTGCGCCACATCAACGGCGTCGAGGTGCGCAGCATCACCGGCCAGGGCCTGGTCAGCGACAGCGGCCTGCGCCTGGACTGCGACCTGCTGTGCATGTCCGCCGGCTATATGCCGGTTTACCAGCTGCTCTGCCAAGCCGGTGGCAAACTGGCCTACGACGACCAGAAGGCCGAATTCAACCTCAGCGGCCTACCGGCCAACCTCGGTGTCGCCGGTTCCGCCAATGGTCGCCATGGCCTCGACAACGTCCTGGCCGACGGTGCCAACGCCGGGCTCGAAGCGGCCAGGGCCCTGGGGTTGGGCGTCGGCGCCGAGCGGGCCACCTATCAGCGGGAAACCCCGGTGAATTTCGACTGGCCGATTTTCCCGCACCCCAAGGGCAAGGACTTCGTCGACTTCGACGAGGACCTGCAGGTGCGCGATATCCTCAACGCGACCAAAATCGGCTACCGCGATGTGCAACTGGTCAAACGTTATTCGACCGTGGGCATGGGGCCGTCCCAGGGCCGCCATTCGGCCTTGCCGACCGCCCGCCTGGTCGCCGCCTCGACCCAACGCAATATCAGCGAAACCGGGGTAACCACCGCCCGCCCGCCGTTCGTTGCGGAGAAGCTGGCCCATGTCGCCGGCCGCGCCTTCGATCCTTACCGGCAGACGCCAATGCACCGCCGTCACCTGGAGGCCGGCGCGAAAATGATGCCGGCCGGCATCTGGCAACGCCCGGCGTTCTACGGCAAGGCCGAAGACCGCGAGCGCTGCATGCAGGAGGAAGCCCGGCACGTGCGCAGCAAGGTCGGCCTGATCGACGTCTCGACCCTCGGTGGCCTGGATATCCGTGGACCGGATGCCGCCGAGTTGCTGAACCGGATGTACACCTTCACTTTTCTCAAGCAACCGGTGGGCCGCTCGCGTTATGCGCTGATGACCAACGAACAGGGTGCGGTGATCGACGACGGCGTCTGCGCGCGTTTCGCCGAACAGCACTTCTACGTCACCGCCACCACCAGCGGCGTCGACCGGATCTACCAACAGATGCTCAAGTGGAATGCCCAGTGGCGCCTGGACGTGGATATCGCCAATGTCACCGCGGCCCTCTGTGCGGTCAACGTGGCCGGGCCCGACTCACGTAAGGTCCTGGAGCAGCTCTGCCCGGACCTTGACCTGAGCGCCGACGGTTTCCCCTACCTGGCGGTGCGCCAGGGCACGGTCGCGGGGATCAAGGCACGGTTGCTGCGGGTCGGTTTCGTCGGCGAACTGGGCTATGAAATCCACGTGCCGGCGCGCCATGGCCTGGCGCTATGGGATGCCCTGGTCAGCGCCGGCCAGGCCCACGACATTCGCCCCTTCGGCGTCGAGACCCAGCGTTTGCTGCGCCTGGAAAAAGGCCACGTGATCATCAGCCAGGACACCGACGGCATGACCCACCCGGCGGAGATCGACATGGGCTGGGCAGTCAGCCGCAGCAAGCCGTTCTTCGTCGGTCGGCGCTCGCTGGATATCCTCGAAGCCCAGCCGCTCAAGCGCAAGCTGGTGGGTTTCACCCTGCCCAAGGGCAGCCCGCAACCGTTGGAAGGCCACCTGGTCCTCGACGGCGCGGACATCAGCGGCAACGTCACCTCCTGCGAGTACTCCGCAAGCCTTGGCCGGATCATCGGCCTGGCCTATGCCGGGGTCCACCAGAGCGAGCCGGGGCAACAGCTTCCGATCCGCGTCGAAGGCGCGATCGTGGTCATGGCCACGGTGGTGAAACTGCCTTTCTTCGATCCCGAAAACCTGCGCCAGGGGCTTTGACTCATGTCCATTTTCGCCGCACACGAGCGCATCGTGACCACCTTGCCCAGCCATACGCTGAGCGACCTGACCGACTTGCCGCGGGTCGGCTTTCGCGGTCGCGACAGTGCCCAGTTTCTACAGGCGCGCGGCTTCAGCCTGCCGGACCGGCCCAACCGCTGCGTCACCCAGGAGGATGGCAGCCAGGTCGTCAGCCTCTCGGCCAGCGAGTACCTGCTGTTGGGCAGTCCCGGGGACCAAGGCCAGCGTATTTCCGATGAGGAAGCCCGCTGGGAACTCGACCATCACGCCAACTACCTGCTGCCACGCCAGGACAGCCATGCCTGGCTGCAACTCAGTGGCGAGCGGATACCCGAGGTGATGGCAAAAATCTGCGGGGTCGACCTGCGTCCACAGGCCTTCGGACCGGGGGCCGTGGCGCAGACCTCGGCGGCGCGGATCAACGTGATCGTGATCAATCCTCCGGCGGCCGAGTTGGCGACCTTCCATATCCTCTTCGACCGGGCGTCACTCGACTATTTCCGGGATGCGCTGCTCGATGCCCTGGCGGAATTCGGGGTACAGGGCTAGGCAAGGGCCTCGCTTCAACTGGGGGGACGACCCTTCCCCGCGACACGCCTCACGGCAGCGCGTTTCAGCGCTGCTGCGAGGCAAAGCGGCCCTTGCCCGCCTGCTTCGCTTCGTACATTCGGCTATCGGCCTCGCGCAACAACTGCGTCGCGGTTCTCGGATCATCGCGCCGGAACACCGCAATCCCGATGCTCACCCCCACCTGCACGCTGGCCGCACCGATCAGCACCGGCTCATTGATCAATTGAATCAGTTTGTAGGCCAATTGCTCCGCGTCCTGGGTGCCACCGAACTGGCCCTCGACCACGGCGGTAAATTCATCGCCCGCCAACCGAAACACCGCATCCGTCTCGCGCAGGCAGGTCTTCAGTTTCTCGGCCACGACCTGCAGCAACCGGTCGCCGATTTCATGGCCGAAGGTATCGTTCACCGCCTTGAAGCCATCCAGGTCAAGAAACAGCACCCCCAGGGGCACGGCGGTTCTGCGTGCCCTGGCCATCGCATTGGGCAGGTATTCGAGCAAGGAGCGGCGGTTTGGCAAGCCGGTCAGGGTATCGGTCAAGGCCTCTTTCTCGCGGCGTTCGGCCATGGCCTTGCGTTCACTGATGTCATGCAGGAAAACACTGAAAAAGCGCTGCCCATCGATTTCGACAGGACTGATCCGCACCTCGACGGGAAACACCATACCGTCACGCCGTAGCGCCGATATCTCCAGGCGCTGGCGCAGCGCCTCATCATCGCCGGTGAGGAGATACTGCCGCCACGCGGTCAGACGAGCCTCGTGCATGGCCGTGGGGATGACCAGCTTCTCCAATGACTGGCCCAGTGCTTCGTCACGGGACCAACCGAAGGTCGTTTCGGCCATGCGGTTCCAGGCCCGTATCGCCCCCGACTCATCGATACTCACGTAGGCATCGCTGGCGTGCTCCAACACCGCCGACAGCTCCGCCTCGCGCTGCCTGAGCTCACGATCGGCGTGCAGCCGCTGGAGCATCGTATGAGAGAGCATTTCATTGGCCCGCAGCAGTTCCGCGGTACGTTCCTCGACGCGCTGTTCCAGGCTGTGCCGCAACGCCTGCAGGGACGCCTCGGTTTCCTTGCGTCGCTGGATGTTCTGGACCGTCGCGATGTAGTACTCCAGGTCACCGTTCACCGACAACAGCTTGGCCACATGCAGGTCGACCCAGACAGAGGTGCCGTCCTTGTGCCGGTACCTTTTCTCCAACTGGTAACGATCGATTTCGCCGCAGGTCAGCTGGCGCAACAGCTTCAAGTCACTGTCCAGGTCGTCAGGGTGAGTGATGTCCTGGAAACTCAGGTTCATGAGTTCGTCGGCTTCGTAGCCGACGATGGAGCAGAACGCACTGTTGAGACTGAGAAAACGCCCATTGCCCGCGACCGCCGCGATGCCCGTGGGCGCCAGGGCAAAGGCGGTTTTCAGGCGTGCCTCGCTGGCCGCGAAGGCCGCCGCGGAGCGGGTGATATGCGAGCGGGACAGCAGCGCGGCCTCGCGCATCTGGAATTCCCGGCTGACCAAACCGGCAAAATCCTCGAGGATCTGACGCGACTCATCGTTGAACGTCCGGGCCTTGCAATCCATCGCACAGAGCGTACCCAGCGCATAACCCTCGATGGAGCGGATCGGCGTTCCCGCGTAGAAACGGATACGCGGATGGCTGGTCACCAGCGAACTGGACGAAAAGCGTGGATCACTCAGCGCGTCGAGGACCACCATCGTCCGCTCTTGCTCTATGGCAATGGTGCAGAAGGAGATATCCCGGGGGGTTTGCCTGACGTCCATACCGACCCGGGACTTGAACCACTGACGGTCGCTGTCGACCAGCGAGATCAGCGCAATCGGCACCTCAAGCGTAGTGGCCAGCAACCGCGTGAGGCGATCAAAAACCGGCTCCGCCGCGGTGTCGAGCACCTCCAGGGCATGCAACAGCTTTAAACGTCCAGCTTCGGTGTGGTGCAAAATGGACGACCTCTCTCAGCTGATTCGCCTGCCTTCTCTCTTCCATGTCGAGCATAGTGCAGTGATTCGCTCTGGGCGTGTATCGGAGCCGTTGGCCACGGTCAGCACGGCTGGATGCTGACAGCATATGCCATTCTGGGTGGGCTTCAAGAAGGGGATCGTATTAGACTGGCCCTGGTGATAAGTGTGGGCCGCTTGTCAAATGATCAAAGGATGCGCGCGGTGAGTCGTACCAACCCTATCTGCCTGATGGCGAGCTATAACCAGTGGATGAACGCCAAGGTCTATGAGTCGGCCAGGGGCTTGCCCGAAGAGGAACTCGGCGCCGACAGAAAAGCCTTTTTCGGCTCGATTCTCGGGACGTTGAACCACCTGACGGCCGGGGACACGGTTTGGCTGCAGCGATTCGCCCAACACCCGGCGCAGTACCTGGCCCTGGAGCCGATTCGACAATTGCCCACGCCCGAGCGCCTTGACTCGTTGCTGTTCTCCAGCTTTCAGGCGCTTGCGGCGCATCGAATCTGGCTCGACCAAATCATTATTGAATGGGCGCAGTCAGTGACCGAGTCGGACCTGGATCATCCCCTGCATTACACCAGCATGCAGGGGGTAGCGGCTGACAGGAACTTTTACAGCCTGATCATGCATTTCTTCAACCACCAGACCCATCACTGCGGCCAAGTCACCACCCTGCTTTCACAAGCGGGTGTCGACGTGGGCGCCACGGATCTGGTGGTGCTCATTCCTGACGAGCCCCTGCTGTAATCCAAACACCTTTATTTGCTGGTTGAGCTAGCGGCCTGGCTCAAGCCTTTGTCGTTGTGATCTCCCGGCGTAGTGTCCGAGATCGCCGTGGCCTTCGACAGCCCCCGCGTTGTCTTGGAGTGGGCGACACTCGACGTTGCGACTCCGTGACCACGATCGGTTTTGTGGGCGCGGCCAAGGTGCGTGCCACTCACACCATGATCACGAACAGCCTTGCCGTCATGATCGGTTTTGTGGGCGCGGCCAAGATGCGTGCCACTCACACCATGATCACGAACAGCCTTGCCGTCATGATCGGTTTCCTGGCCTTCAGCCAGGCCTTGCCCGCGGCCATCGCTCTTGGCACCGGCCGAGTGACCACCGCTCTCTCCGCCATGCCCGCCGTTGCCATTACCATTACCGCCGGCACCACCACCACCCTCCTTGGCATAGGCAGACGCCATGATGGACAGCTCGGCTGGCAACAAAGGCGCGGCCGCCAGCATCATGGCGCAAGACAGGGCGGCAAACAGGGTTTTCTTTTTAATACGCATAATGGCTTCCATAAAAGTGGGTCTTTGCGTTAATTCAGACACACTTGGTTACACGTCGTTCAAAACCCAGCGACAAACGGAAGCCCCTATGCGTTCTTATAACGTGGATGAGAAGCCCTCTCTTTAGCCAATCCTGCAAGGCAGCGCAGTGCCAGCATGGCCCCATGCAAAAGCAGACTAATTCAAAGCGCCACTAAGCACTTCGTAGATGATCCCGCTGGCGATCGACACCAGAATCAAGTCTGTCCCCGCCTGCTGCCACTCATAGCCTTCATAGTAAGGAAGCTGCCCTAACAGTCGACCGTCCAGTTTTTTCGCGATGCCAGGCGGCAGAGGTTTTCCGCGAGCCAGTTTTTTCTGGATACCCGGCGGCAGTGCTGGCCCAGGACGCCAGTAATCGCGGTATCCGCCAATAACGCCGAGGACACCGCCGCGATCGACGCTCGGACCGTGAGCCCACTCACCGCCAGCGGATTTTTTGCCTTTGCCATGGCCATGACCATGACCGTCTTGATTGTCCTGGTCCTGGAAGTCTTGCGAAAAACCCTTGCCGTTTCCCTGGCCGTTGCCGTTACCCGGATCAGCCAAAGCGGTAGCAGAGCCGGCTACCAGGGCGAAACAAGTCAGTACCGCCATGAACGAGCGAGATTTGAACATATCTGTTTTCCCAGAAAGGGGAACATCCCCCACTGCAATGTAGACGGCATTGGACAAGGAAGTTCCACTGAAACAGCCGCCATGGGCCGTGAAGGTGTGCGCAAATTCAGCTCAATGACGCAGCAATTTGCGCAGCGGCACACCGTCCTTGAGCACGGGAGACTTGATGACGATGTAACTGAAGTATTTGGAGATGCCGATGTTCTTGTCCAACAGGCTCTCTATCACCTCCTGGTAATGCTGGATACTGCGGGTCATGAAGCGCACCAGGTAATCATAACCACCGCTGATCAAATGGCACTCGAGCACTTCGTCCACCAGGCGGATATTGGACTCGAACTTGGCGAAATCCTCGCGCTTGTGGTCGCTCAGGGTGACTTCGGTGAAGACCGTGACCGAATCGGTGATCTTCGCCAGGTTCAGGTGTGCCTTGTAGCTGGAAATGTACCCGGCCGACTCCAGCCGTTTGACCCGTTGCAGGCAGGGGCTGGCCGACAACCCCACGGCATCGGCCAGGCTCACGTTGGTCATGCGCCCATCTTTTTGCAGTTCAACCAAAATGCTGATGTCGATCCGGTCCAGTTTCACTAAACCTTCCATTGCCTACCTCTTGACTGCCATTTGTAAGACAATCTTCTAGCAAAATCAGCGCCGTAAAGACAGCTGATGCTGCGCTACCAGATCCGCCATGCTGTTGATGCAGTAATCCGCGGCGCAGGGCGAGGGGTGTTTTACCTGGCCGCGACAGATCAGGCACACGTCGCGGGTCGCCGGACGGCCGGCCGCCGGCCGGGTCACTTGCAGGATGTGCCGGACCTCAAGCTCGTGGGTCTTCAACCATTCTGGATCGAGCAAAGGATCGCAGGCCAATGAAATGAAATCATCGGGCGTGATCCCCAGCCGCTCACAGAGCAGCCCTCGGTCTTCTGTATCGCGGTCGCCCCGCACCAGCAAGCGATAGAATTTGCGCAGGTACAACATCGCCCCCGGCGCGTCCTCGAACAGCGACCAGCTGGCAGCCGAACGGGCAAAACTCATACCCTCCTCCCAACTGGCTTTCAGCCCCCAGCGTTCGGCCAGCTGGCGATGGGCGAAACACAGCAAGCCACTAAAGCCCAGTTCACCGAACCGAGGATAAAGCGCACGCACGACCTCGGCGTACTCAGCCAACACCTGTTCCTTGTCGGAGTGACCGCCCCGGCTGTCGAGCAACGGTTGCAATGCCGCCCAGACTCCCGAATCGCGATCGACCAGGACCTCGTCGCAATCAATGAGCAGCGCCCGATATTCAGTCAGTCCCATGGTGTGCAAAGCCTCCGATGATGCATTTCATCTATCCATGCTCCATAAACGCTCACGGCCGATGCCTGGCGGCACCGCCCCGAGCGGGCACCAGCTCAGTTCAAGACGCGTGCCAATGCGCCGTCGAGAATCCGCAACGCTTCGTCGACCTGTGCTTCAGTGGTCACCAACGGCGCGAGGAAACGTAGAACGTTACGGTAGACACCACATTTGATCACCAGCAAACCGCCATTGCGGGCCTCATCGATCAACCGCTGGTTCAACTCGGCGTCCGGAGTACGAGCCTCGTCATCCTTGATCAGCTCGAGCGCCAACATGAAGCCGCTGCCGCGCACGTCGCCGATTTGCGCGTGACGCGCCTGCAAACTTAGCAGTCCCTGGCGCAAACGCTCGCCCAGTGCTTCGCCGCGGGCCAGCAAGTGCTCCTGCTCATAGGCGTCGATCACCGCCAGTGCCGCAGCGCAGGACAACGCATTACCGCCGTAGGTGCCACCCAGGCCGCCTGGCAACGGCGCGTCCATGATCGCCGCCTTACCGACCACACCCGATAGCGGCAAGCCACCCGCCAGGCTCTTGGCGACCGTCACCAGATCCGGCTGGATCCCGGCATGCTGGAAACCGAACCACTTGCCGGTACGGCCGAAACCGGTCTGGATTTCATCGAGGATCAACACGATGCCGTGCTTTTCAGTCAGGGCACGCAGTGCCTGAAGAAACTCCACCGGTGCCGAAAGGAACCCGCCGTCACCCTGCACGGGCTCGATGATGATGGCGGCGACCCGCTCCGCTGCCACCTGAGTGGCCAACAACTCGTCGAGCGCCTTGAGCGCCATATCGCTACTGATGCCGCGATAGGCATTCGGGTACGGGGTATGGAACACCTCCGGCGCGAACGGTCCGAAGTTCTGCTTGTAAGGCTGGCTCATGCCGGTCAGGGTAGTACCGAGCAAGGTGCGACCGTGGAAGCCGCCGCGAAAGGCGATAACGGCCGAACGGTTGGTGTGGGCACGGGCGATCTTGATCGCGTTTTCCACGGCTTCGGCGCCCGAGGTGAAGAACGCCGCTTTATACGCTTCCTGGCCACCAATCATTTCGCACAGGCGTTGGGCCAAGTCGAGATAGGGCTTGTAGGCAACCACCTGGAAACAGGCGTGGGAGACTTTTTGCAATTGGGCCTGCACGGCAGCGACCACCTTGGGGTGATTGTGACCGATATTGAGCACGCCAATACCGCCGACGAAGTCCAGGTAGCGCTTGCCGTCCACGTCCCACAGTTCGGCACCCTGGGCGCGATCGATCACCAACGGGTGAGCGGTAACCAGGCCACGTGGCACGAATTGATCGCGCTGACGGAGCAAATGAGGGGTTGGGTCGACTTGGCTATTCATGGCAGTTCCCATCGTGAGTCCGGCAACCGGGGGGTGGTTGCGATGGTGTTCAGGTTAAGCCTTGCGCGAAACGATCTACGCCGAACTTGCGCCCTGAGAAATTCGGATCAACTGTTTTCACCCTGCCAAACGGCAGATTCCTTCAGCACGTCGAATCTGCCGGAGCATCGCCAATAGAACATCGTGCAAGCTGTTTAACCCGGTGCTTTCGACAGATCCTGCGCTGGCACTACGCGATGATGGAGAGCCCCTTCAGCCGTTCAGGAAATGCCCATGGCCCTGCTGTATAAAGCTGACCCCGTACGCGGCGAACAGTGGAAAGCGCTGTTTGCCGAACACGCCCCGGATATCGAATGGCGCGCCTGGCCGGACATCGGCGACCCCGCGGACATCGAGTACCTGGCCGCCTGGCAGGCGCCCGACGATCTCGAGGCTTTGCTGCCCAATCTTAAAGTGCTGTTCGCCCTGTCCGCCGGGGTCGATCAACTGGACCTCGGTCGCTTGCCGATCAGTTTGCCGCTGGTGCGCCTGCTGGATCCGGGCATCACCCGTGGCATGTGCGAGTACGCCAGTTTTGCCGTGCTGAGCCTGCATCGAGACATGCTCCATTATCGCCAGCAGCAAACGGCTCGCCGCTGGCAGGCGCACTTGCTGCAACCGGCGAGCAAGCGTCGGATCGGTATCATGGGGCTCGGGACTCAGGCCCGGCAGATTCTGGCGACCTTGCAGCCCCTGGGGTTTGCGTTGTCGGGGTGGGCCCGCAATGTCCATCAGGTGCCTGGCGTGGAGTGCTACGCCGGCAACGAGCAACTGCCAGCGTTCCTGAGCCAGTGCGATATTTTATTGTGCGTGCTACCGCTGACCGAACAGACCCGGGGCATTCTCGACGGCAACCTATTCCGGCAACTGCCTCAGGGCGCGGCGCTGATCAACATGGGCCGCGGCGGGCATCTGGTGGAAAGCGATCTGCTGGCGGCCCTGGACAGCGGACAACTCAGCGGCGCGGTCATCGACGTGCTGCAGCAAGAGCCGGCCCCCGTGGATCATCCGTTCTGGCACCATCCAAAGATTCTGCTGACCCCGCACATCGCGGCCATGACCCAGCCGGAAAGTGCGTTCGGGGTATTGCTGGAGAATATTCGGCGACACCAGCGTGGAGAACCGATGGTCGGTGAGATCGATCGCAGCCAGGGTTATTGAATGGTGTACCACAACGCCCTCTGCGTACATCTGAAATGACCTCACCGCGAATGGTAGATACGGCAGATTATCCCTTGCCGACTTGAATAACGGCATATTCCGTCTGGGACGTTTTGTTAACTTAATCAGATGACAGTACCTCCCCGCCCTGCTATTCGCAGCGCCTATTACCGCCCCAGGGAGCCCGTTGGATGACAACACAATCTTCGAATAGCTTCAGCGTTGATCCGCAAACAACTCACAAGTTTTATATCAACGGCTGTTGGTCTTCCCCCGCAAGCCCGGCCAGTTTGCCGGTGGTCAATCCGGCAAGTGAAGAGATTGTCGCCGAGGTCGCGCGCGGCTCAGCCGAGGATGTTGATCGGGCAGTAGCCGCAGCGCGCGCGGCATTTGCCGGTTGGTCCAGGTCCTCGGCAGAGTCGCGCGGGCTTGTCCTTGGAAAGATCTACGATCTCATCCTTGAGCGAAAAGAGCTGTTCGCGCAGGCACTGTCTCTCGAAATGGGTGCAGCGATTGGTTTCGCTCGGGCAATGCAAGTGCCGCTCGCGGCCGAACACGTTCGGGTCGCACGCGATCTGCTGTCCAGCTATCGTTTCCAGACGGTTGAGGGCGGCACCGCGATTGAACGCGAACCCATCGGCGTCTGCGCGCTGATCACTCCGTGGAACTGGCCGCTTTATCAAATCACCGCGAAAGTCGCCCCGGCTATTGCCGCCGGGTGCACCGTGGTTTTGAAACCCAGTGAGCTTTCGCCGCTGAGCGCCCTTCTTTTTGCACAACTGGTCCATGACGCGGGCCTGCCACCGGGTGTCTTCAACCTGGTCAACGGCAGTGGACCGGAGGTCGGCGCAGCCATGGCGGCGCATCCCGATATCGATATGATTTCAATTACCGGTTCAAATCGCGCCGGCGCCCTGGTTGCACAGGCGGCGGCCGACACGGTGAAACGTGTCACACAGGAGCTGGGAGGCAAGTCCCCGAATCTTCTGCTTCCCGACGCCGACTTCGGTAAAGCCGTGCCGCTGGGCGTGATGTCCGCGTTTCGCAACGTTGGACAATCCTGTAGCGCTCCGACAAGAATGATCGTTCCAAGGGACCGGCTGGCCGAGGTCGAAGCCCTCGCTGCGGCAACCGCCAATGCAATCATCGTCGGTGACCCACAATCGGAAGAAACGGTATTGGGGCCCATTGCCAACGAGGCCCAGTTCAATCGCGTGCAAAGCATGATCAAGGTGGGCCTTGATGAAGGTGCGAAACTCGTTTGCGGTGGCCCAGGGCGTGTGCCGGGCTTTGCAAAGGGTTTTTACACCCGACCGACTGTTTTCTCCGAGGTGGACAGCGCAATGCGAATCGCCCAAGAGGAAATTTTTGGTCCCGTGTTGTGCATCATTGCCTATGAGACGGTCGATGAGGCGGTCGCTATCGCAAACGACACGGTATATGGGCTGGGCGCCCATGTTCAGGCCCAGGACCTTGATCTTGCACGTGCGGTGGCCTCTCGTATTCGCGCGGGACAAGTGCATCTGAACTACCCCGCCTGGAATCCATTGGCTCCGTTCGGCGGGTATAAGCGATCGGGTAATGGTCGTGAATACGGTGTCTACGGCTTTGAAGAGTACCTGGAAACCAAAGCCATCATCGGCTTTGGCACAGCACCAGATCGCCCTTCGCGGACATAGAACGCTTGATCGAGCCAATCGGGCGGCTCCTCGCAGCCGCCCTCTGGTGACCTCGGCTCAAAGCGCGGCGACGATGGCCATACCGACATCCTGGGTCGAACCCTGCCCTCCCAGGTCGGGGGTCATCGGACCCTCGGCGATAACCCGCTCGATGGCCTTGAGAATACCGTCATGTGCCGCGCGATAATGCTCATCGCCGTTACCCAGGAAATCCAGCATCAACGCCCCGGACCAGATCATCGCAATCGGGTTGGCGATGTTCTGCCCGTAGATGTCCGGCGCCGAGCCATGCACCGGTTCGAACAGCGACGGAAAGCGTCGCTCGGGATCAAGGTTGGCCGACGGCGCGATGCCGATGGTACCGGCGCAGGCCGGGCCGAGATCGGAAAGAATGTCGCCGAACAGGTTCGACGCCACTACCACATCAAAACGGTCCGGTTGCAGCACGAAGCGTGCGCACAGAATGTCGATGTGCTGTTTGTCCCAGCTGACGTCCGGGTACTGCTTGGCCATCAAGGCGGTCCTCTCGTCCCAATAGGGCATGCTGATGGAAATGCCGTTGGACTTGGTCGCCGCCGTCAGGCGTTTGCGCGGCCGGCTCTGGGCCAGGTCGAAGGCGAACTTGAGAATCCGGTCCACACCACGCCGGGTGAACACCGACTCCTGCAACACGAACTCATGCTCGGTGCCCTCGAACATCTTGCCGCCGATCGAGGAGTACTCGCCCTCGGTGTTCTCGCGGATCACCACGAAGTCGATGTCCCCCGGCTTGCGCCCGGCCAGGGGGCACGGCACACCTGGAAACAGGCGCACCGGGCGGATGTTCACGTACTGGTCGAAGTCCCGACGGAACTTGAGCAGCGACCCCCACAGGGAAATATGGTCCGGCACCTTGTCCGGCCAACCCACGGCACCGAAATAGATCGCGTCAAAGCCCTTGAGTTGTTCGAACCAGTCGTCGGGCATCATCTGCCCGTGCTCCAGGTAGTAATCGCAGTGGGCCCAGTCGAGCACTTCGATGCTCAAGTCCAGCTGCCATTTCTTCGCGGCCTGCTCCAGTACCCGCAGCCCTTCCGGCAGGACTTCCTTGCCGATGCCATCGCCGGCAATCGCGGCGATTCTGAATGCCTTGCTCATCAATCCTGCCTCGCAAAATGTCTGTGCCTTTGTCGGGCGGGTTACAGCCCACCGATGTGGAAGGCTTTGACTTCCAGGTATTCGTCCAGGCCGTACTTGCTGCCTTCACGGCCCAAGCCCGACTGTTTGATGCCGCCAAACGGGGCGACTTCCATGGAAATGATCCCGGTGTTGAGACCGACCATGCCGAACTCCAGCGCCTCGCCGAAACGCCAGGAGCGACGCAGGTCCTGGGTAAAATAATAGGCGCCCAGACCGTAAGGCGTGGCATTGGCCAGCGCGAGCGCTTCGGCCTCAAAGGTAAAACGCATCAGCGGCGCCACCGGACCGAAGGTTTCTTCGTTGGCCAGCAGCATGCCCGCGTGGGCTTCGCCGAGCACCGTCGGCTGGACAAACTGACTGTCACCCGCGGGAATCTCGCCGCAGAGCAAACGCGCGCCCTGGCTCAAGGCATCATCGATATGTCGAGCGACTTTGCTGACGGCGGCGGCATTGATCAGCGGGCCGATCGTGACATCGGCATCCAGGCCGTTACCAACTTTGAGCTTGCCCACCTCCTCCACCAGCCGCTGGGCAAAACGCTCGTAAATGCCGTCCTGCACCAGAATGCGATTGGCGCAGACGCAGGTCTGGCCGGCGTTGCGAAACTTGCTGAGCATGATGCCGCTCACCGCCTGCTCCAGGTCGGCGTCGTCGAACACAATGAACGGCGCGTTGCCGCCCAGTTCCAGGCTCAAGCGCTTGATGTGTTCGGCACTCTGGCGCATCAGCAGCCGGCCGACGGCGGTGGAGCCGGTGAAGGAGATCTTCCGTACGCTCGGGTTGGCGGTCAGCTCTTCGCCGATCCCCGCGGGCATCCCGGTCAGCACATTGAACACCCCGGGCGGAATCCCGACCCGCTCGGCCAGCACCGCCAGGGCCAGGGCTGACAGGGGTGTCAGGTCCGAGGGTTTGACGATGATCGGGCAACCCGCTGCCAGCGCGGGGGCGCATTTGCGGGTGATCATCGCGTTGGGAAAGTTCCATGGGGTGATCGCGGCGCACACGCCCACGGGTTGCTTGAGGGTCAGCAGCCGACGATCGCCGCTGGGAGCCGGCATGGTTTCACCATAAACCCGCCGGGCTTCCTCGGCGAACCATTTGACGAAACCGGCGCCGTAGCGAATTTCGCCCTTGGCTTCGTTCAACGGTTTGCCCTGCTCGCAGGTCATGATCAGCGCCAGGTCGTCGAGGTTGTCGAGCATGGCCTGATACCAGCGCTCCAGCAGCGCCGCTCGCTCGGCCGCCGGGCGGGCGCGCCACGCCGGCCAGGCGCGTTCGGCCGCTTCGATGGCGCGACGGGTTTCCGGGCCTTGCATCGCCGGTACGCGGGCGAGCAACTGGCCACTGGCCGGGTCGCTGACGTCCAGGGTCGCGGCGTTGTCGGCGCCGATCCACTGCCCATCAACGTAGGCCAGTTCTGCCAAAAGGCTGGGGTCTTTCAAACGATTCTTGAGCATGGTCGAGGTCCTGATCCGAGACACACTCCAGTCTAGGGAGGTGCCACGGACGAGGATGCTGAAAGCGTCTTGAGGGCAGTGTCGGATGCTGAAATTGGTAGCAGAACGGCAGATTTGTGATCTACCCCCTGTAGGAGCAAGCTTGCTCGCGATGGCGGTGTGTCAGGCAACATCAATATCGACCGGCAGTACGCTATCGCGAGCAAGCTCGCTCCTACAGGGTTTGGTGTTTACCTGGCAGACCACTTTTCAAAGAGCCCAGCAGCCCCTCCAGAAACCGCTCCCCGGCCTCCATCTGGCTGATCTCGATAAATTCGTCCGGCTTGTGCGCCTGTTCGATCGAGCCCGGCCCGCACACCACCACCGGGACATCCAGACGTTGCTTGAACAACCCGCCTTCGGTGCCAAAGGAAACCTTGGTGGTACCGGTGTCCGGCGCGGCAAAATTCTTCAAAAAGCGCACCGCTTCGACGCTCGGGTGAGTGTCAAGACCGGGATAGGCGTTAAGGGTTTCGATTTCAATGTCGGCAACGCTCGACAGGCGTTTGGCTTCACGCACGATCACTTGCGCCCGCTCGCGCATCTGCTCCAGGAACTGATCCAGATCGTCGGCGGGCAGGTTGCGCACTTCGAAATCGAGGGTACAGAGGTTCGGCACGATATTCAGCGCCTTGCCGCCGACGATCTGCCCGACATGCACGGTGCTGTAAGGTACATCGTAGTCCGTATCCCGGGCTCCCTGCTCTTGCAGCAACTGCTGGCTCTGGCGCAGCGCCGCGATGAAATCGCACGCCACGTGAATGGCATTAACCGAACGCGGCGCCAGCGACGAATGCGCCTCCTGGCCCCGACAGTAGGCACGATACGAGCCCTTGCCCTTGTGTCCGAGCACGAACTGCATATTGGTCGGCTCACCGATCAGACACAGGAAAGGCCGCACCGGCGCCAGGTGCAACACGTCCAGCAAGCGTCGCACGCCGACGCAACCGATCTCTTCATCATGGGACAGTGCCAGTTGCAAGGGTCGATTCAACTCATGATCGGCCGCGTCGAGCATCGCGTCGATGGCCAGGGCGACAAAGCCCTTCATGTCGCAACTGCCACGACCATAAATCCGCCCGTCCCGCAGCGTCGCCTGAAACGCCGGGAAGGTCCAGGCCTGCCCCGCCGCAGGCACCACGTCGGTGTGCCCGGACAGCAGAATCCCCGGTAGCTCCCGAGGGCCGGTGCTGGCGAACAGGTTGGCCTTGCGGCCGCTTGCATCCTTGACGATCAGCGACTCGATGCCCTTGCTCAGCAACAAGTCGCGGACATACTCGATCAAGGCCATGTTCGACTCCGAAGACACGGTGTCGAAGGCCATCAGGCGTTTGAGAATATCCAATACACGGGGTTTCATGAGGCCTTGCTCCGTTGCTCGGCTGAAAGGGCGAACCGGCGGATGGAGAACGGCTCAATCGAAGTGCTGGTGCTGCCGGTGCTGATCAGTTCGGCCATCACATCGCCGACGCCCGGCCCGAGCTGGAAACCGTGACCACAGAAGCCGAAGGCATAGAACAACCCGTCGACGGCGCCGCTCGGACCGATGACCGGCAGAGAGTCCGGCGTATAGCTCTCGATGCCGCTCCAGACCCGGATGATGTTCAGCTTCTCGGCCCCCGGCAGCAGGCGGCGCATCTGCCGCATCTGGATAAGCAGGCTTTCCGGCTTGAAGTAGGCCCGCCGGTTGAGCATGTCCGGTTTGCAACGACTGCCGCCGCCGATGATGATGTTGCCGCGGGGGATCTGCCGGAAGTAAATCACTTCTTCGGGAATCTTGGTGTACACACCGATCACCGTCGGCAGGGCGTAGGGCACCGGCTCGGTCACCGACATCTGCGGACCATTGGCTTCCAGCGGCACCGCTTCGCCGAACTGTTCGGACAGCTTGGCGGCCCAGGCGCCTGCGGTGATCAGCAGTTGCTGGGCGACGAACCGTTGGCCATCGGCGGTTGTGACATGGAATTCATCCTGGACTTTCTGCACCTCGGCGACCTCGGTGCGCTCTTCGATCCGCGCGCCGAGGCGCCGGGCCGCCCGGGCAAAGGCCGGCGCCGCCAGGCGCGGGTTGGCATGTCCGTCGTGGGGGGCGTAGGAGCCGCCCTTCACATCCGGCCCAAGGAACGGGAAACGCTGGCGCAGGTCGGCGCCGCGGTAGATCTTCAAGTCCAGTTGCGCGGCCTCCGGGGCCGCGGCATAGGCCTCAAGCTCGGCGATCTCATCCTCGCGGTAACACACGCGCAGGTGGCCGCTGGCGATGAATTCCAGATCGTCGTCGATCAGCTCCGGCAGGCGTTTCCACAACGCCCAGGAACGGTTGGCCAATGCCAGTTGCCCAAGGTAACGCCCCTGGCGCCGCACGTTGCCGAAGTTCACGCCGCTGGCATACTGACCGATCTGGTCACGCTCCAACAGGGTGACCGAGTGCCCACGCTGGCGCAGGAAAAACGCCGACGTCGAGCCCATGATGCCGCCGCCGATAATCAGGACATCGCTTTTTTGCGGTTTCATGAACGTTCCTCGATAATCATCATCGGCAAGGGCTTGACCGGGGCTTGACTGCGTTGCCGACCGACCTGTTGCACACTGACGCCAGCGGCCGCGGCAATCACTTCGGCCCCGGCCTGGGAGCAGTAACGCCCTTGGCAACGGCCCATGCCAACCCGGCTGAACGCCTTGGCCCGGTTGACCTCACAAGCACCTTTGTCGCGGACCACGGCCCGCAACTGGCCGGCGCTGATCATTTCACAACGGCAGACAATCGCGGTGTCCGGCAAGGCCTCGGCTTGCGCCGCCGGCCAGGGAAACGCCTGGGCCAAGCCCAAACGAAACCGATCCATCAGCGCCAGGGCCTGACGTTGTTCGTCGCGCAACCCGGCATCCACCGGCTGCTGCAGATCCTCCAGCAGCGCCATGGCCACCAGGCGGCCGGCATGTTCGGCGGCATCCGCGCCACGAATTTTCGAACCATCACCGGCCGCATAGATCCCGCCAACCGAGGTTCGGCCCGCTTCATCGACGGCCAGCCACCATTGGCTGGATGCCTCGTCGAACCGCAGTTGGCACCCGGCCAGATCCGCCAGTTGGGTCTCCGGTCGCAGGTGATAACCCAGGGCCAGCGCATCGCAATCTACTGACAAGGTCTCGCCTTTGCCCGTACGCACCCGCACGCCACTGACACCGCTGGCGGCGTCACCCAGCACTTGCAACGGTTGAACCCCCAGGTGCAGCGCAATCTTCGCCCGATACAACTGAGCCAACAGTTTCATGCCGCTGAACAACAAACCCGGGCGCGCCAGAAGCTTCGGCAAGGCCAGCAGACGTTGGCGCAGCGGTGAGGTGTCGAGCACCGCCGCCACATTCGCACCGGCTTTAAGGTATTGGCTGGCGACCAGATAGAGCAACGGACCGCTGCCCAAGAACACGACGCGGTGGCCGATGGAAACGGCCTGGGCCTTGAGCGCGATCTGCGCCCCGCCAAGGCTGTAAGTACCCGCCAACTGCCAGCCTTCAATCGGCATCAAACGGTCAGTGGCTCCGGTGCACAGGATCAGCGCGTCGTACTCCACCATCGAGTGGTGGCCCTGGCTGACGCAGTGCAGTTGCCCCGGCGTGAGGTTCCACACCAAGGTCTCCGGACGGTAGTCGATGCGCTCGCGCAAGCGCTCGAAGCTTTGGTGCAGGTCCCGGGCCTTGCTGGCTTCGCTGCCATACAGCGTGGCGTAATCGCGGGTAAAGCCTTCCGGCTGACGCCGGTAGATCTGCCCACCATCGCGGCGATTTTCATCGATCAGGGTCGTCTTGAAACCGGCGGCCAACAGCGTTTCGGCACAGCGAATACCGGCCGGCCCGGCGCCGACGATGACTATCCGTGCAGTGGCCATATTGCCTCCGGTTGGGTGGTGACAATATCCAGCCCTTCGCGGACTTCGTTGGAACAAGCACGCAGGCGTTCGCCACTGCGGGTCCAGACCCAACAATCCTGACAAGCGCCCATCAGGCAGAATCCGGCGCGACACCCCGGATCGAACTCCGACTGACGCAGCGCAGTGCCCTGGGTCAGCAATGCGACCATCAGGGTGTCGCCGCGCATAGCCTCGATGGGTGTGCCGTCCACCTTCAGTTTGACGGTCGCCCGGCCCTGCTCGGCCAACCTTACAAAACGCCCCTTCATGCATAGGCTCCCTGAGTCATGATGTTCAAATCCAGCTGAGTCTTGAGCAACTCGGCGCTGTCGTGATGGCAAAGGATTTCACTACCGCCGTCGATGATCCGACGATTCGGCGCTGTGTGATTGCACAGGCCGTCGACCCGTACCGGGCAGCGATTGAGGAACGTGCACAGTTCCGGCACGTTGGCCTTCGCGCCAATGGGCGGCAGTTTGCCGCAGGTGGTGCCGCAGTTCTCCAGCCAGCCCTGTCGCAGTTCCGGCACCGAATGGATCAACAGATCGGTGTACGGATGGAACGGTGCCTGGGCAAATGACTGTCGGCTGCCAGCCTGGACCTTGTGACCGCTGTACATCACCACGATGTCGTCGCACAGCGCCCGCACGGTGGAAATATCGTGGCTGATGAACAGATACGAAACCCCCAGCTCCTGACGCAGGTCGCGCAGCAGTTCGAGAATCGCCGCGCCGACCACCGTGTCGAGTGCCGAGGTCACCTCGTCGCACAAAATCAGGTCCGGCTTGGCCGCCAGCGCCCGGGCCAGGTTGATCCGTTGCTTTTGCCCGCCGGACAGTTCATCGGGACGCCGTTCGGCCATGGTTCGCGGCAGGCGTACCAGGTCCAGCAGTTCGCCGATACGCTCGCGCAATGCGGCCCCCTTGAGACCGAAGTACATTTTCAGCGGACGACTCAGAATGGTGCTGACGCTGTGCATCGGGTTGAGTGCCGTGTCGGCGTTCTGGAAAACCATTTGAATGCGCCGGAACTGCTCTGGGCTGCGTTCGCGCAGACTCCCACCCAGAGGCTGGCCATCAAACGTCAGCCTCCCCAACGCGGGAGTCAGCAACCCGGCCACCACCCGCGCCAGGGTCGACTTGCCGGAACCCGACTCGCCGATCACACCGATGGCCTGCCCTCTGCGCACCGTCAGGTCGATGTCTTCCAGCACACGGATCAATGGCATGCCTTGCGTGTTGTTGTTGCCGTAGCCGGCCGTCAAGCCTTTGATGGTCAACAGCGGCTGGTCTTCGGCGATACCGCTGGGCGGACGGATTGTCGCATCTGGCCGCGCCGCCGCCAGCAGGCTGCGGGTGTACTCATGGGCAGGACCTTTGAGCAGTGGCGCGGTGGCGCTCTGCTCAAAGACCTGGCCGCCGTTGAGCACCACAATCTGGTCGGCCATCTGCGCCACCACGGCGAGGTCGTGGGAGACGTAGACCGCTGTTGCCCCACGCTCGCGGACCACCCGTTTGAAGGCGCGCAGCACGTCGATCTGGGTGGTCACGTCAAGGGCGGTGGTCGGCTCGTCGAGCACCACCAGCAACGGATCGCTGATCAACGCCATGGCCGCCATCACCCGTTGCAATTGCCCGCCTGACACCTGGTGCGGGTAGCGCTGGCCGATGTGCTCCGGGTCCGGCAGCGCCAGGTCGCGAAACAACTCGATAGCCTTGGCCTCCAGCACGGCCCGGCCGCCAAGGCCATGAATCAAGGCGCCCTCCACCACTTGCTCGATCAGCTTCTTCGCCGGGTTGAACGCCGCTGCCGCGCTTTGCGCGATATACGACACTCGATTGCCACGCAGACCTTGCAGTTCGCGCTCGCTCAACGCCAGCATGTCGTGCTCGCCGACCTGCACCACACCGCCCGACAACCGGCAGCCGCGCCGGGCATACCCGAGCAGCGCCAGGGCGATGGTGGTCTTGCCGGAGCCGGACTCACCGATCAACGCCAACACTTCGCCTTTTTCCAGGGAGAAGCTCACGCCCTTGACGATTTCCACCTCGCCGCGCTCGCCACAGGCGACTACGCGCAGGTCTTCGACTCGAATCAATTCACTCATTTCAATGACCTCCCGTACGGCGACTACGTCGGGACGACAGTCTGTCGATAAACAGATTCACGCCAATGGTCAGGGTGCCGATGGCCAGGGCCGGAATCACGATGGCCGGCGCGCCCTGGTTGAGGCCGCCGATGTTTTCCCGCACCAGGGATCCGAGGTCTGCATCCGGCGGTTGCACACCCAGCCCCAGGAAGCTCATGCCACTGAGCAACAACACGATGTAACCGAAACGCAGCCCCAGGTCGGTCAGCACCGGGTTGAGCATGTTCGGCAGGATTTCCACGCAAGCGATGTACAGTCGGCGCTCGCCACGGGTACGGGCGACCTGCACGTACTCCAACGCTTCAATGTTCACCGCCATGCTGCGGGCGATGCGGAAGGCGCCGGGACAGAAACTCAGCACCGCGGTGCAGATCAGCAACGTGACCGAGGAGCCGAACGCTGACACCATGATCAGCGCCAGCATCTTGCTCGGGATCGAGATAAAGGCGTCCATCAAGCGACTGATCACTTCGTCCAGCCACTTGGGCGACACCACCGACAGCAACGCGCAACCGGTGCCCAGGCCACTGGCCAATACCGCGGCAATCAACGCCAGGCCGACAGTGAAACGCGCGCCGACCAGAACACGGCTGAGCATGTCGCGGCCCAGGTAGTCGGTGCCGAACGGGTAAACAGCGCTGATGCTGTCAAAGACATTATCGGAGACCACTTCACCCACCGGGTGCGGCGCCAGCCACGGGCCGAAAATCGCCACCAGCAACCAGATAACGCACATCGCGGCGCCAATCAAACCCAGCCAGGCCGGACCATGAGACACCTTGCCAGCCGACAGGTCGGGGGTACCCGGCGTCGATTTAACAATGAAATTGTTCATTGGTTTCTCAGCCTCGGATTGGACAGAATCGCGCACAGATCGGCAATCAGCACCAACCCCAGGTACGCCGTACAAAACAGCATGGTGCAGGCCTGGACCAGCGCCATGTCACGGTTGGTCACGGCATCGACCATCAGGCTGGCGATGCCGGGGTAGTTGAAAATCGTCTCGACAATCACCACCCCGCCCAACAGATAGGACAGGCTCAGGGCGATGGCATTGGCAATCGGCCCGATGGCATTGGGCAAGGCATGCCACAGCACAATGCGCATCGGACTCACGCCTTTGAGCCGGGCCATTTCCACATAAGGACTATCCAGTTGATCGATCACCGCGGCTCGGGTCATGCGTGCCATTTGCGCGACGATCACGCAGCACAGCGTCATCACCGGCAAGGCGTAAGTGCGCAGGAATTGCAGGGGTGAGGTGATGTCACTGGCATAGGACAGTGCCGACAGCCAGCCCAGGTTCACCGCGAAAATCAGCACCGCCAGGGTCGCCACCAGAAACTCCGGCACGGCCACCATCGCCAGGGTGACAAAGCTGAGGGCGCTGTCGATGCGGCCGCCCCGGCCCATGGCCGAACCGATGCCCAGAACCAGGGCCACCGGCACGGACACCAGCGCCGTGGCGGCCGCCAGCATCAAGGTGTTGGGAACCCGCCCGGCCATCAAGTCGCTGACCGGCATGGCGTTGGAAACGGACTGCCCCATGTCGCCGCTGAGCAGGCTTATCAACCAGTGCAGGTAACGCAACACACCCGGCTGATCCAGCCCCAGTTTCAGGCGCAAGGCCGCCACCTGTTCCGGCGTGGCAAACTGCCCCAGCGCCTGTTGCGCCGCGTCTCCCGGCAGTACCGCCGTGATGGCGAACACCACCATGGAGACGATCAACAAGGTCACGATCGCGGCGCCCAGACGCCGGCCGATCAGCCACAGTGTGTTGCTATTCATCGCCCTCTCCTCCTGCAATGCAACGCGGGCAAAACCCCGGGGCAGCCCATCAAGCGTCCAGCCAGACCTGCTCGGCGAACATGTAGCCCATGAAACCGCCCAACGGGTTACTGCCATAGCCTTTGACACGCTGGTCGACGGCATCGATGTTGCTGATGAACACCGGAATGCCGATACCGCAGTGGTCGTGCGCCAGGGTCTGCATGTCGGCGTACATCTTGCTGCGCTTGGCATCGTCGGTTTCAGCGCGGGCGAGCATCAGCAACTGGTCGAACTGCTCGTTCTTCCAGGCGGATTCGTTCCACGGCGCGCTCGACTGGAAGAACTGCGAAAACATCACGTCAGCGTTCGGCCGCGGGTTGATGTTGCCGAAGCTCAACGGGTGTTTCATCCAGTGGTTGGACCAGTAGCCATCACTCGGCAGACGGTTGACGTCGAGCTTGAGTCCGGCCTGTTTCGCCGATTGCTGCAACAGTACGGCGATGTCCACCGAACCGGTCGCCGCCGGCGAGGCCACCAGGGGCATGCTGATGCTGTCCATACCGGCCTTCTTCAACAGAAACTTGGCTTTTTCCGGGTCGTAGACGGTCTGCGGCAGGTCAGCGTTGTAGTAGCGCGAACCGGGGGCAATCGGATGGTCGTTACCGACCACTGCAAAGCCACGGAACACGGCGGATTTGATCTGCTCGCGGTCCATCAGGTACTTCATCGCCTGGGTGAATTCCGCGCTTTTGCCGGGCATCTGGTCCTGGCGGATGATCAAGTCAGTGTAGTTGCCCGACGGCGCATCCACGACACGGTGGGTGGCGCTGGCCTTGATTCGCGTGGTGGATCGCGGGTTGACCTCGTTGATCATGTGCACGTCACCCGACAGCAGCGCGTTGACCCGCGACGGCTCGTCGGCAATGGCGATGAACTCGATCTCGTCCAGGTAAGGCAGGCCCGGTTTCCAGTAGCCGGTATTGCGCGCCGCCACCGAACGTACGCCCGGTTTGAACTCCTTGACCTTGAACGGCCCGGTACCAATGCCTTGATTGAAGTCGGTGGTGCCCTCCGGAACGATCAGCAGATGCGACACCGCCAGAATCGACGGCAGCTCGGCGTTGGGCGCGCTCAGACGGATCTGTACTTCGTTGGCGCCGGTAGCCTTGATCTCGGCGAACTGTTCCATCAGCGGCATGACCTTGGAGCCGGTCAACGGATCCTTGTGCCGCGACAGCGAGAACACCACGTCGGCGGCACTCAGGGTTTTGCCGTTATGGAAGGTCACGTCCTTGCGCAGGGTGATGGTCCACAGCGTGGCATCGACGTTGTCGATGCGTTCTGCCAGCTCCAGTTGCGGCACCAGATGGCTGTCGAAACGGGTCAGGCCGTTGTAGAACATATAGTGGCGCGCGTAGTCGGTGGACAGCGCCCCCTTGGCCGGGTCCAGGGTATCGGCGGTGGAACTGGACATACCGGCGACGCGAATCCGACCGCCCGGCTTACCTTTGCCGGGGCTCGCGGCGTCATCGGCAAACAGCTTGCCGGCGGCGCTGAACAGGCTGCCGGTGCCGACGGCGGCCACCCCGGCCACACCGAGCATCTGCAAGGCACTGCGGCGCGACATGCCGCGATTGAGGCCTTCGAATACCCTCAGGCTTTCCTGGCCGGAGATGAGGTTGGAGTCGATCTTTTTGTCAGTCATTTAAGCTGTACCTGTCGATAATGAGAAGGCTCATGCTCGCGGTTGTCCGGAGCGTCTTGAAACGCAAACGACGGTGACGCCACAACTTCAACTCAATGCAAATAGTCCTGGAGCCGGTAATAAGCACCTACCAGCGGCAGGAACCAGGGTTTGCCGAAATGCCCGGGAATCGCCGGCCAGTCGAGTTCGCGCCAGGGATTGGCCTCGACCTTGCCGGCCATCACCTCGGCCATGACCTGGCCCATGTGCACCGACATCTGCACCCCATGGCCGCTGTAGCCCATGGAGTGATAAACCCCGCCATGCTGGCCGGCACGCGGCAGCCGGTCGGACGTCATATCGACCAACCCGCCCCAGCAGTAGTCGATCTTGACGTTGGCCAACGACGGGAACATCTGCACCATCGCGGCTCGCAACACCTTGCCGCTCTTGGCATCGGAGACACTGTCGGACATCGCAAACCGCGCACGGCCGCCAAACAGCAGGCGGTTGTCCGGGGTCAGGCGGAAGTAGTTACCGATCATGCGACTGGTCACATACGCTCGCCGACCGGGCAGCAACTGCTCGATCAGGGCCTGGGGCAGGACCTCGGTGGCGATCACGAAACTGCCCACCGGCACGATCCGCCGCCGATACCAGCCCAACCCGCCGTGCTGACAGGCGCCAGTCGCCAGCAGCACTTGCCCGGCGTGCAGCGAGCCCTTGGCGGTGTTGACCTGATAGCCGCCGGCCCGGGCGTTCCAATCCGTCACCGGCGTGTCCTGATAGACCAACGCGCCATGGCGTACGGCGGCCTCGGCCAGACCGACACCAAAGCGCCCGACATGCATCTGCACGCCGTTGCGCTGCAGCAAGCCACCGTGGAACTGGGCCGAGTCGACTTCAGCGCGAATCTGCTCGGCAGACAGCAGCTCGACATCGGCATCGACTTCCCGACGAATCAGCTCACAGGTCCGTGCCAGGCCCTCGTAATGCATCGGCTTGGCGGCCAACTTGAGCTTGCCGTTACGCTTGAGGTCGCAGGCAATCTGCTCCTGCTCCACCAGCGCAACCACGCTTTGCACGGCACTCTCGTAGGCTTTGTAATAGGCCCGCGCCCGGTCGGCCCCGAGACTGGCGCTCAGGCTCGCGTAATCCTGGGCCACGCCGGTATTGCACTGACCACCGTTGCGACCCGAGGCTTCACCGATCACCCGACCGGCTTCCAGCACCACCACACTGGCGCCCTGCAAGGCCAGCGCCCGAGCCGCCGCCAGGCCGGTGAAACCGCCACCGATAATGGCCACGTCGACCTGCCCGGGCAACGCGCCGAGCTGTGCACCGGTAAACGCCGGTGCGGTGTCGAGCCAGTAGGATTCACTGCCCATGTCTGATCCGCCTATGCCAAAACCGCCTGTGCCAAAAAGAATGCCGTTACGACTCAGAGACCGACCAGCGCGGCCAGCCCACCGATGTCGCTGATCTGCTGGTAGCCGTAGAAGGCATTGGCCGGCACTTCGTGGCCACGGGCGACGAAGGCCTTGTTCCTGATCTTCATGTCGTGGGCCGGCATCAGGTCGTAGCGGAAGCTCGACGACACATGCAAGATGTCCTCCGGGCCGCAGTTGAGGTGGTCGAGCATGTACTCGAACGCCGCCAGACGCGGCTTGTAGGCCTGTGCCTGTTCGGCGGTAAAGACTTTATGAAACGGTGCGCCGAGCTTGTCGACGTTGGACATGATCTGGCTGTCGCTGGCGTTGGAGAAAATCACCAGGGGGATTTTATCGGCGATTTTCGACAGGCCGGCCGGTACATCCGGGTGCGGACCCCAGGTCGGCACCGCGTCGTAATACAGCTGACCTTCGTCCCGGTATTCGATGCCCCAACGCTTGCAGGTCCGCGCCAGGGCGGTCTTGAGGATTTCGTCATACGGCATCCAGTCACCCATGACCTGGTCCAGACGATAGGCGGAGAAGTCCTTGACGAACTGATCCATCTGCTCGGGCACGACACGATCGGCGAACAGCTCGCGAGTCATCGTTCCCATGTGGAAATTGGTCAGCGTACCGTAGCAGTCGAACGTAATGAATTTGGGACGAAGAAAGCTCATTGAGTGCGGTCCTGAAGTTCGTTGAGGTCATGGCGTGACAAGCATTCGCTCCGTTTCAGGAGCCGTGGTGCAACGCTGCAGCACACCGTCATTACAACACCGTGAAATCAGCAGATGGCGTTAAAAGTGACCTCTGCTCGATACAAACCACCGTTTTAGCGCCTCCCCTCAGCAGACTTTGCGGGCCGCTCCAGCCTTGGGCAAACCCCGTATTTATGCGCGCTTATGGACCTTTATAGCCCTATGAAGCTTCAATGCGCACTGAACCACCGCAGAACCTGCGCCGAGCCGAACGAAAACGGGCGCCTCCCTGGGGAAGCGCCCGTTCAAGGGTGCATTTGAGCGTTTTTGAGGCGAGCCGATTAGCCGGCAATCCACGGAGCACTCCACAAAATGGACGGCGAGTTGTAAACCCAGGCCTGCATCGTAGAAAAAAAGCGCAAGCATTTGCTGCCGACCTTGCGCGGCAATTAAGTAGTAAGTGTGGTCTGTGAGCCTTGGGCGTTCGCAATCTGCCGAATGTTCCAGCCCCCCTTGTCAGGCCTTCACGCAGATGGGATACAGGCACCCTCGCGCCGTGATTCCGGGCGCTCGTGCACACGGCTTAACGGAGACTCGCCATGTCCGCCCCGCAACCAACTGCTTATGTCTATCGGCCGATGACGGCTGCCGATCTGCCCTCGGCCCATGCCTTGTCCGTGCAACTGAAGTGGCCCCATCGCCTGGATGACTGGGCCATGTTGCAACGCATCAGCGACGGCTTCGTGGTCCTGGATGGCGAGCGTCTGATCGGCACGGCATTCGCCTGTCCGCAAGGCGAGTTCGCCACCATCGGCCTGGTGATCGTCAGCGACGACTACCAGGGCCAGGGTATCGGTCGTCAGTTGATGGAGCGGATGCTCAACGCCTGTCAGTCACGCACCCCGATGCTGAACGCCACCTTGGCCGGCGCGCCGCTTTACACAAGTCAGGGCTTTATCGAGTTCGGCCGGATTCAGCAGCATCAAGGTCAAGCCCATGCGCCCGCCCCCGAGCCATTGGCCGATGGTGAAGTCTGTCGCCCGCTACACGAGGCCGACCGGACTCGTCAACTGGCTCTGGCCAACGCAGCCAGCGGGCTGGAGCGCAAAACCGTACTCATGGACCTACAGGATGTGGTCGAGCATTCAGTGGGTATCGAGCGCGACGGCCAGTTGCACGCTTTCGCCCTGCTACGCCCATTTGGTCGTGGTCGTTGCATCGGCCCGGTAGTCGCAGAAAATCCCGAACAAGCCAAACACCTGATCGCCGCGTTACTGGCCCAAGTGCCGGACGCATTCGTACGCATCGACATTCCAGCGGACAGTGGCTTGAGCGAGTGGCTGGTATCGGCCGGTCTCAAGCAGGTCGACACCGTGGCACAAATGGCGCGGGGCACACCGCCGCAAGCAGCCGATGGCTTCCGACAGTTCGCACTGGTCACCCAAGCCATTGGTTGAGCACCGCGCACGAAGAAGAAGTGCCATCCAATCCCCTCAAAGGCCCATTCCCAGGGAGCGTCACCCACATGTCTCAAGCTACTGTTCTGCTCTTGGCTCGCGCCGACGGCAGCCGTGTCACCACGTCTTTCAATGCGACCCGCTTGAGCGCCGCCGATCCATTCGGGGAACATCGTCAGGTTGCCTATACCGGGACCGACGGTATCTGCGCGGGGATTGTGAGCACTGGCCAGGCACTCGATATCGATGTGTTCCCGCACACTGAAATGATCGTGGTCCACGCCGGCAACGTCGTGCTGCAATCCCAAGGCCAGACGCTGAAACTGGGTATCGGCGCGAGCGCCGTGATCGGACGCGGTACAACACTCCGGCTCCTGGCACAGCCCGATACTCGCTGGGCATTCTGTGCCGTCATCGACCCCACGGCCGAACCGACACCAGGACTGACAGCGCTGGACCCGCAAGCGCTGCTCTCCCCCTCGGCCGCCCCGGAACCGCACATACTGATCGGGCCCACCCCGCAGTGTCGGTCAGCTAATGCCTTCGAAGACGCCAGCAGCGACCTGCGCGTCGGCGTCTGGGACTCGACACCTTACGAACGCCAGGGTCGAGCGCACAAACTCAATGAGCTGATGCACCTGATTGAAGGCAGCGTCATCCTGCTGGGACCCGAAGGTACACGCCTGACGGTCAACACCGGTGACACGGTGTTCGTACCACAAGGCGCGTCATGCGCCTGGAAAAGCACCGGCTACGTGCGCAAGTTCTACGCGGTGAAATAAACCCGTGGCGCAACGCCGATTCCGCTGCGCCTGGCCAGCCCCTTACAAAGTGACCACGCGCCGCTGGACAAACCGATCCACATACTCATCCGCCGGCGCATGCAAAATCTCCTTCGGCGTGCCGACCTGGATCAACTTGCCATCCTTGAGAATCGCGATGCGATTGCCGATCCGTACCGCTTCATCCAGGTCATGGGTGATAAACACGATGGTCTTGTGCAGCGTCTTCTGCAGCTCCAGCAACTGATCCTGCATCTCGGCGCGGATCAGCGGATCAAGGGCGCTGAAGGCTTCATCCATCAGGATGATGTCGGTGTCCGCCGCCAAGGCCCGGGCCAGACCGACTCGCTGGCGCATACCGCCCGACAGCTGGTGTGGGTACTTGTCCTCGTAACCCTTCAGGCCCACGGTATTGATCCAGTGCAAGGCGCGCTCGGCGCAGACTTCCTTGCTTTCGCCACGGACCTTGAGAGCGTAGGCGACGTTTTCCTGCACGCTCTTGTGGGGCAACAGGCCAAAGCTCTGGAACACCATGCTGATCTTGTGCCGACGAAACTCGCGCAACGCCTCCATGTCGTACTGGAGGATGTCCACGCCATCCACCAGGATCGCGCCGCTGGTCGGGTCGATCAGGCGGTTGAAATGCCGCACCAGGGTCGACTTGCCGGACCCCGACAGACCCATGATCACGAAGATCTCGCCGGTACCAACGCTCAGTGACAGGTCGTTGACCCCGATCACGCAGCTGGTTTCGGCCAGGACCTGATCCTTGGTCTTGCCCTGGCGAATCAGGTTCAGTGCATCTTCAGTGCGGGCACCATAGATCTTGAAGACGTTCTTGACTTCGATCTTGTTCATCGGTGTCATGCTCATTTGCTCACCTCATGCCGTGATCGACCATAGGCCTGGGTGATGCGGTCGATCACCACCGCGAGAATCACGATCGCCAGGCCGGCTTCCAGGCCGCGTCCGACGTTGAGGGTTTGAATCCCAACCAGCACGTCTTCGCCCAAGCCACGGGCACCGATCATCGAGGCAACCACCACCATCGACAGCGCCATCATGGTGGTCTGGTTGATCCCGGCCATGATGCTCGGCAGGGCCAGCGGCAGTTGCACGCCGAACAGTTGCTGCCAGCGGTTGGCGCCAAAGGCGTTGATCGCTTCCATCACCTCGCCGTCGACCTGGCGAATGCCCAGGTCGGTCAGACGGATCAACGGCGGCGCCGCGTAGATCACCGTGGCGAAGATCGCCGGGACCTTGCCCAGGCCGAACAGCATCAGCACCGGAATCAGGTACACGAAGCTGGGCATGGTCTGCATGATGTCCAGCAGCGGCATCAGCACCGAACGCAGGCGATTGCTGCGCGCCGAAAGAATGCCCAGCGGAATCCCGATCAGCACCGAGATCAGGGTCGCCACCAGCATCAGCGCCAGGGTCTGCATCAGCTTGTCCCACAGGCCGACCGCGCCGACCAGGAACAACAGGCCGACGATCACCAGGGTGGTCACCCACTTGCGAGTGGCGTGCCAGGCGATACCGCCGACAATAGCCAGCATCAGCCACCAGGGCGCCAGACGCAGCAGGCCTTCCAGATTGACGATGGCCCATAGCAGGGTGTCGGAGATCTGGCGGAACACATCACCGTAATGGGTCACCAGTGCATCGACCCAACTGTTGACCCAGTCGGCGATGGAAAATGTGAAACGCTCGGGAAACATTGGAACCCTCGATCAAGTGGTTGTAGGGTCCGAGCGAAAACGAGCCGAGCGGCGATCAGCCAGTTTTTAACGCTGCATGATCGTCGCGCAGGCCGTTTACGCCGGCGCCGGCGAACTTCCCGGCCAGCCTCTCGGATAGCCGGGAGGTCGTCGAGCTACAGAGCCGCGTTGATTTTCTTCGCAGCGTCAGCGCTGACCCAGGCCTGCCAGACCTCAGGGTGCTCCTTGAAGAAGATCCTCGCCAGTTTGGGAGAGTCGATATGCTCCTTGGTCATCCGGGCCAGGTTCTGGTTCAGCAGGTCGATCGGCAGATTGACCTTCTCCAGCACCGCAACCAGTTCTGGCGCCTGCTCATGGAAAGCCTTGGAAAGCCCCACCTGGATACTGATCTTTTTATCGATACCCGGCTTCTCTTCCAGCTTGACCAGATCGACTTGCCCCATCAACGGCGTCGGCGACCAGTAGTAGAAGAGGATCGGCTCGCCACGCTTGTAGCTCGACAGTACGGCGGCATCCAGTGCCGGGCCGGTACCCGGACGGAAATTCGTGTAGCTCGCTTCGAGCCCGTAACTTTTCAGCATCTCGCTATTTTCCAGCTCGCAGGTCCAGCCGGCCGGGCAGTTATAGAAACGGCCCTTGCTCGGCTCCTCCGGATCCTTGAACAGTCCGGCGTAGCGGCTCAGATCGGCGATGTTCTTCAGCTCGGGGGCCTTGGACTTGAGGTTGCGCTTGGCATCGCCTTCGACCACATAACGCGGCACGTACCAACCTTCGGTGGCGCCAACGATCGGGGCGCCGACACCCAGGACCTTGCCGCTTTTCGCCGCTTTGTTCCAGACGTCGCTGCGACCGACCCATTCCTCGGCCAGGACTTGAATATCGTTGCTGCTCAGGGCGTTTTCCATGGTGATGGAGTTACCCGGCAAGGTGTCGATTGCACAGCCATAACCGTCCTTGAGCACGATCTGCAGCACCTCGGTGAGCAACATGCCGCTCTCCCAATTGAGCCCGGCGAATTTCACCGGTTTACCCGACTCGCACCAACTGGCGGCCTGGCTCGCAGCACTACCGGCCAACAGGCCGAGGGAAATCAGTGTGGCGGTAAGGTTTTTTTTGATTTTCACAAGCGCACGCTCCAACACAGTGAACAAGGTTATGGCAGTGCAAGTGTTCGCCACCTCAGTGGCGAACGGCTGTCATCAAGGTGAAGCTCAAACTCCTTGATGTATCGTCGGGAACCAATCTTCGCGCAGTCTCTGACCGGTCTGCATCGCATGCCCTGGATACGGTGGAGAGGTCCGTCCTGGACGCTCGAAGTAACGTATATCGTCGCCCAACCAGCGCAGCGACAGCACCCGTCGGCGCTGCGCCGAGGCATTGCCCCTGGCGCCATGCACGGTGCGAAAATCGAACAACACCGCATCGCCGGGCTGCATCTCCCACTCGAGGACCTGCAGGCCCTCTTCCTTATCTGGATCGGGCGCATCGCGGTATCCGTCCGCATCCCGGTAAAAATCGCTTTGATCGGCCCAGTGGACGGGTTTTATCCCTTTCTCCCAACGGTGTGAGCCGGCAAGCAGACGCAGTGTCGACTCGCGTACCGGGTCCACGGGGATCCAGAAACTGACGCTCTGCTGTCCTTCGACAAAGTAATAGGGGATGTCTTGATGCCAGGGCGTGGCTTTCTGCGCCCCCGGTTCCTTGACCAGCACATGATCATGGAAGAACTGCGCCGAACGCGAACGCATGACGGCCGCGGCAACGGCGGCGGCAGGTGACTGTTCCACCGTTGCACGAAACTCTGGAATCCGCTGCCAGTTGCAATAGTCATCAAAAAAACCGCCCGGCTTGTCATCCTTCTCCACGTAGCGGCTGGCATAAACGCCTGGCTCCGTCAGGTTGCGCTCAATACCGGCGGCAATCGTCTCGATCCAATCAGTGAAAATACCGCGTAGACAAATCGCTCCATCGCGCTGGAACGCCTCGATATCTGTTTCGCCAAGGGTGAATGCGCTGTGTGCCATGACCTGAAACTCCTTGAAGGAGGAAATAAATGTGGGCGCTGGACAAATATTTCACGACACACAACAATGATAAAATAATAAGTATTGATGTATCACCAAAGAAAAACTTATGAAGTTCACCCTACGGCAACTCCGTTACGCGCTCGCCGCGGCCAAGCACAACAATCTCACTCAGGCTGCCGAAGAGTTGCACGTTTCCCAGCCCTCGATCTCCACGGCCATTACCGAACTGGAGGTCCTTTTCGGCCAGCCCCTGTTTGTTCGCCAGCGCGGTCTCGGCGTGTCCCTTACCCCGTTTGGGCGCACGGTGATGACCCAGGCAAAACGCGTCCTGGCCGAAGCGCGGAGCTTTTCGGATATCGGGAGCGATAGCAGTGACTTTGCCGGGGAACTGGTGCTGGGTTGTTACGCGGACCTGGCTCCGTACTGCCTGCCGCAGATCCTGAGACACCTCCAGCGCGACTATCCCCGGGTCACCGTCGATATGCGCGAAGGCGGCTTCGAATATCTGGGCAAGCGCCTTGCCGAAGGCGCCCTGGAGTTGGCGCTGACGTACGACCTCGGGTTGCCGGCCAACATGGAATGCGTGGAGCTGTGCCAGTTGACCGCCCATGCCCTGCTGCCGGCCGATCACCCGCTGGCGAACGAGCCTCGTGTCAGTCTGGCGGCACTGAGCGAATGCAACCTGGTGGTGACGGATCAGATCCATAGCTGGCAGCACGTGCTGGATCTATTCAGCTTCCACGGTCTCGCCCCCGCAAGCGTACAACGGACCCACAGCTTCGAATTTCAACGCAGCCTGGTGGCCAACGGGTTCGGTGTGGCGCTGACCTATACCCGCCCCTATGGCGACCGTAGCTACGATGGTCAGCCCCTGGTCTGTCGCCCCATACGCGAAGAGCTACCGGCCCAGCGCATCGTCCTGGCCTATGATCAGCGCTACCCTTTAACGCCACCTGCCGAGGCGTTCAAGATGCAAGCGCTGGCCTGGTTCGCGGAACGACTACCGTTTGCGTCAAATTGACGATTGCGCGGGGCGCATCCAGCGCTGCTCGTGCGGGTAAAACCCGGACGAGCCATGGGTTCAATGCCGGGTCTTGCGCTCCAGTAAGCGCACCCCCAGCGAGAGCGGATAACACAGCGCAAAATAAATCGCCCCCACGAGGATGTAGATCTCCAGCGGCATGAAGTACACGCTACTCAAGTCCTGAGCCCGCAGCATCAAATCCGGCGCCGCGATCAGCGATGCCACGGACGTGTCCTTCAACAACGAGATCGCCACGTTGCCGATGGGCGCCAGCACGATACGAATGGCCTGGGGCAACACGACCCAGCGCAACACCTTGAGATGAGGCATACCAATCGCCTTCGCCGCTTCCACCTGCCCCTTGGGCACCGCCTCCAGACCCGAACGGTAAATCTCCGACAGATAAGCCGCCGCATTCAGCCCCAGGCCGATCATGGCCGCCTGGAAAGAGCTGAATTGAACGCCGACTTCGGTCAGGCTGAAGTAGACGATGAACAGTTGCACCAGCGCCGGGGTGCCGCGAAACACCTCGATGTAGATCAGCGCCGCACGGCGCAATGGCCGATTGCCCGAGAGTCGCGCCAGCGCCACCAGCAGCCCGACGATCAAACCAATGACCAGCGCGCCGAACGCCAACTGCAGCGTGGCCCAGGCCGCAGCCAATAACTCGACATGGGTTGCTTCCCACAACTCGCCATAACCCATATCAATTCTCCTTCACGACTTTGAGTCGCCGTTCGGTCCGCGCCGCCCAGTGGGAAAGCACCAGGCTCAACACCAGGTAGATGATCGCCAGCAGAAAGTAGATCTGATTGGTCTGGTAGGTTTCACTGACCAGCATCCGTGCCTTGAACGTCAGCTCCGGCACCGCCGCCGCCGATGCCAGGGACGTGTCCTTGAGCAGGCCGATGGCGAAGTTGGCCATCCCCGGAATGGCCACCTTGAACGCCTGGGGCAACACGATGATGCGCATCGCCAGGGAGCGGGTCATACCGATGGAAAACGCCGCCTCGCTTTGCCCGCGGTCGATCGTGCGGATGCTTGAACGGAACACTTCCGACAGGATCGCCGCACCGTTCAGACCAAAGCCGATGATTGCCGCACCGATCGCCGGCAGCGTGATGCCGATATACGTCAGCCCGAAGTAGAGGATGAACAGCTGGGTCAGGATCGGTATGTTGCGAAACACCTCCAGATACACGCTCGCAATCAAACTCAACACACGGCTGCGCGAGAGCCGCATCAACGCCAGGCAAAACCCCAGCAACGTCGCCACGACGAACGCAGCGGTAGTCAAGCCAACAGTGGTCAGCGCGCCGATGCCCAGCACATTCAAAAAGTACGGCAGCATCTCGATGGCTTTGTGCAGTGCAGTCGAATCGAACATCGATCAGTGCTCCTGCACGGCACGGATAAAGGAACGGGTGCGTTCGACCTGGCTCTCACGAAAGATCTGTCGGGGCGGCCCCTGCTCGACAATGTTACCGTCGGCCATGAAGATCACCTGATCGGAGACACTTTCGGCGAAATGCATTTCGTGGGTCACGATAATCATCGTCATGCCCTCCTCCGCCAGCTTGCGCATGACGGTCAGCACTTCACCCACCAGTTCCGGGTCCAGCGCCGAAGTCGCCTCGTCGAACAGCATCAGCTTGGGGCGCATCGCCAGCGCCCGGGCGATAGCGATGCGCTGCTGTTGCCCACCCGAGAGCTGTTCCGGGTAGACGTCACGCTTGGCGAACATGCCCACCTTGTTCAGCAGGTCTTCGGCCAGCTCCACCGCTTCCGCGCGACTGCGCTGTTGCACCTTGAGCGGGCCGAGGATGATGTTTTCCAGTACCGAGAGGTGCGGAAACAGGTTGAAGCGCTGGAACACCATACCGATCTCGGTGCGCATCCGCGCCAGCTCCTTATCACTCATGGGCACTTTCCGTGTGCCCACCAGCCGCTGGCCGATCAGTTCGTTATCGATGTAAATATCACCTTTGGTCGGCTCTTCGAGGTAGTTGACGCAGCGCAGCAAGGTGGTCTTGCCCGACCCGCTGGGTCCGATCAGCGAGATCTTCTGACCCTGCTGTACATCGAGGTCGATACCTTTGAGAACGTCCAGGCTACCGAAGGACTTGTAGAGTCCCTCGATCCGCACCAGTGGGGTTGATTCAGCCATGTGCAATGTCCGTGAGTGGATGAGGCCAAGCGTGATCGCGACGTCGATTCAGGCGAAGGACTGGCTGAAATCCCGCGGCGGGTGTTCGAACGGCCCGATGAGGTTGCCCTTTTCGTCCCGATCCACACCGATGCGCGGATCCTTGGCCGGAGGCGCGAGGTAGTCCGGGTTCTTGATCCCGTACTTGGCGAGGATCGGCTGGATCTGATCGGTACTCTTGAGCCAGCGCAGGCCCTGGTTCACGCCATCGAACAAATCCTGGTTCTGCGGATGAACGCCCCAGATCGCCTCGAACTTGGCGGTCAGGCTGGGGAATTTTTCATCGTAGGACATGGGGATCTGTTTGAGCTTGAGGCTGGGGTCCTGAAGGATCATATAGTCGATGGTCGGAGCATCCAGCACGGCAAAATCCAGGCGCCCGGCCCGCACGTCACGCAGGCAGGAGTCGGTGTTGTCGTAGAGTTTGACCTCTTTCACACCGTCGATTTTCTTCATGTCCGGGATGGTGAAATAGCCAGTAATGGCACCGATGGTGCGACCTTTGACATCGTTCACCGTGATGGACGTCTCGAACGGCTCGCTGTCACGCATGATCACGTAGGCACCGGTGTAGAACACCGGGTCGGTCAATAGCAGGATCTTCGAGCGCATCGGGTTCCAGGCGAAGTTGCCGCCGAACCAGTCGGCACGTCCCGACCTGACGGCTTCGACCACCGCCGGGAAGCCCATGGTCAGTACGTCGAGCTTGAGTTCCAGGCGATCGGCAATGATCTTCAGCAACTCCAGGTCGGTGCCGACCGGAACACCTTCGCGCAACGCGCCCAAGGGCATATCACCGAGGCAGGCCGCCGTCAGGTAGCCAGGGCGCACGGTCTTGATCGGTTTGCCGGCGGCGAAGGCGAAGGACATCGGGCCCATCGCAGTGCCCACCAACGCCGCCAGCGAACCATAGCCAGTGGCTTTGAGCAGCCCACGCCGAGAGAGTCCCCGGGTGTCGAATTTGAAGTCGGACATAGATCACCTATTGGTTAATGATTGTTCTGGACCATTACAAGCCGTACAACTCAGGCGCCGTCCATGGCTCGATCATCCTGGGTCTCATCACCCAAAACACCCGCGATCACTCTCACCACAGCATAGGGCAGCCGTGCCAACCGCCACATTTCGCGACTCAGTCGCGCCGCGCCCCGGCCTCCGGCATACTCTGTGCCGCCCACGAACGAGCTGAACAGCCGGTGGCTGCCGGGACGAGTCCGGTTAGAACGTGTCGATTGCCATGTGCGTACCCCGCAGAGCTGGGATGACAGCCATCTTTTTTATTGTGATGCATGACAAGCATTACAACTCACACACTAATCACGGTTTTTTCGCTTGTCAACAGGACTTGTATCAGATAAAAAGCAATACAAATTTGCTTATTGTCTTGCAGCAAGCATGACAAGCAGGGATAAAGCACCATGAGTCAATTCGAACAACTGCTGGACGAACTCAAGGCAAGCGCTGCCTTGCAGCGTGACAAAGCGGAAACCCTTTACGCCCAACTGGCCGACTCACTGGCTGAAGCGATCGGCAACGGCAAGCTCAAGCCGGGCGAGCGCCTGCCGCCGCATCGCGAGTTCGCCAGCGCACTGGGGGTGAACATCACCACGGTGACCAAGGCCATGGCCGTGCTGCAGCAGAAAGGCCTGGTCGAAAGCCGACCGGGGCGCGGCACACAAGTTGCCCTGCCACGGCATCCGGCCGCGCAGTTCCAGTCGGCACCGAGCAACGACCCGGGCACCGTGGACCTCAGCGTCAACCGGCCGGCCACCGATGGTTTCAACCGGGTGCTGGCGCAGTTACTGCCGCGTCTCTCCAGCGACCCGCGCTTTACCGACATGAAGGACTATCACCCGTCCGAAGGCCCGCTCTGGGCCCGTGAAGCCGCGGCGCAGTGGTTGCGCCACACCGGCGTACACGCCGAAGCCGGGCAGATGCTGATCGTCGAGGGGGCCCAACATGGCATCGCCAATACCTTGCGCAGCCTGACCAACAGCGGTGACACCGTGCTGGCTGACAGCGTGACCTATCAAGGCATCAACGCCCTGTGCCGTTCCTTGGGGCTGATTCTGGTCGGGGTCGACGCCGACGCCCGCGGCATGTCACCCGAAGCCTTGCGCCTGGCCTGCGCCGAACATCAACCACGGCTGCTGTTTCTGGTGCCGTCGATCCATAACCCGACCGCCATTACCCTTGATGCCGAGCGCCGCGAGGCTCTGGCCGCAGTGATTCGCGAAACCAACCTGCTGGTGATCGAGGACGATGTCTATCGGCCTCTGCTGGATCAATCGCCGCCCTCATTCGCCTCACTGATGCCGGAGCGGACGATTTATATTTCAGCCCTGTCCAAATGCATCGCCCCCGGGTTACGCATGGGGTTTGTCATGGCGCCCCAACCGCTGGTGCAAGACATTGCCGCCATGCAACGCATCGATTGCTGGAGCACCTCGCCACTGACGGCACTGATCGCGACTCAGTTGATCGAGGATGGCCACGCCGAACACCTGGTCTCGGAACAACGCGAAGAATTGCGGATCCGCCAAGCACTGCTGGCCACTCATCTTGAAGGCCTGGAATTCCAGCACAGCGCCACCGGTACCCATGCCTGGCTGGTGCTGCCGGAACCCTGGACCGGCTCGCGTTTCGCCCGCCTGTGCCAGGACCGCGGCGTGGTGCTGCTGGCCGGCGGGGCCTTCACCCTGCGTCCGGAACTGTCGCCGCAAGCCGTGCGCATCAATATCTCCGCCGCCCTGTCGCGCGAGCATCTGGTCAAAGCCCTGGGGGTTATCAGCCAACTGGCGCGCCAGGGTCATCTCTACATGCACAACCGGATCTGAGGATATGACACAGCCAGTTCGTTGCGAAATTGCCGTTATCGGTGCGGGGGTTGTCGGGGTTGCGACCGCACTCTGGCTACGCCGCCAGGGTTACCAGGTATTGTTGCTGGAACGCGACGCGGTTGCCTGCGGGGCGTCTTACGGTAATGCCGGCACCCTTGCGCCCTACGGCGTGATGCCCATTGCCCAGCCAGCGTTGCTGAAGGCCATTCCGTCGCTGCTGTTTTCGCCGGACTCACCCTTCGTCATCAACTGGGCCCGCCTGCCCCGGTTGATGCCCTGGCTGTTGCGGTTTCTCAATGAATGTCGTGCCTCGCGCTGTGAAGCCAACACCCTGGCCCTGAGCAAAATACTGCAACACACCTACAGCGGTTATGCGCCGTTGCTGGCTGACTGCCCCGAGGCCGATCAGCACCTGCGTCACAACGGCTGCCTCTATGCCTACGGCACTGCGCAAGGTTTTGCCGGCGCTCAGGCCGCCATCGAATTACGTCGCTCCCTGGGTATCGCACAGCAGGTACTGAACGCCACAGAGGTCGAACAACTGGAACCGGCGCTGGCGGGTAAATCGGTGGCCGGCATTCTGTTTCCCGAGTCGTCCCATATGGATGACCCGCGCGCCTTCATCGAAGCGCTGGCGGCACCGCTGGTGGCGGAAGGAGCGTTGCACCAGGCAACGATTACTGGCCTGCAAAGGCACAGCGATGGCCTGCATCTGCTCAGCGCCGAAGGCCAGTCTTATCGCGCCGACCGGGTGGTGCTGTGTGGCGGCGCCTGGTCCGCGGCGCTGGCACGCCAGGTCGGCGATCACATTCCGCTGGATACCGAGCGCGGTTATCACATCGAATTTGACCTGCAAGACACCTTGCTCAACCGTCCCTGCTGCCCGGTGGAAAGTGCGTTCTATATGACCCCAATGGCCGGACGGCTGAGGGTAGCGGGCACGGTGGAGCTCGGCTCGATCGAAGACCCGGCCAACCCAAGGCGTTTTGACTATCTGGAACGCCACGTGCGCCAAGTCCTGGGCCTGAGCCAACCGGTCGCGCGCAAATGGCTCGGCTTCCGGCCGTCCTTGCCCGATTCGTTACCGGTCATTGGCCCATCACCGAACGAACCCCGGCTGATTTACGCCTTCGGCCATCAGCACCTGGGTCTGACCCTGGCCGGTGCGACCGGTCAATTGGTCGCCGACTGCATCGCCGGCAAGACGCCCCAATGGCTGGACAGTTTTTCCGTGCAACGTTTCTGAGCCACACCCTTTCACAGGAGATCAATTGATGCGAACAATCGAACGCAAACACACCAACCCACGCATGAGCCAGATCGTTATCCACGGCAACACCCTGTACCTGGCCGGACAAGTCGGCGACCCCCTGCACACTGTCGCCGAGCAGACCCGCGTGGCGCTGGCGCGGGTAGATGCCCTGCTGGAGGAAGCCGGCTCGAGCAGGGAACAGCTACTGCAGACAACCATTTGGCTGGCCGACATGGCCGACTTCGAAGCGATGAACGCCGTGTGGGATGCCTGGGTACCGGCAGGCCACGCCCCAGCGCGCGCCTGTGGCGAGGCGAAACTGGCGGATCCGCGGCTGTTGGTGGAAATTATCGTCTGCGCCGCCCGGGCCTGATCAATCTGCGATCCCGGTGCATAACCCGATAGGATTGCCCCCCAGTTCGCCTCGTCCCTAATCTGCTGGTTATTGCATGAGCACGGCGATGAACTGCGGCGCGAGGAGTTTGCGATGCCCGTCCATTCACACCTTCAGCCCTTCAAGGTCTTTCAGGTAACGGGCATGGCGCAGCTGATTCAACTTGTCCGGCCTCACACTTCTGACCGAAACGTGACGCAGCCACCATTCGATTTCACGATATAGCCCGACACAAGCCTGTTATTCCATTTGTGCAGTTTTAATTTATTTAATAGTACGTTTAAATCTATAAACGTCTTTTTAAATAACTGCCGGAGTACTCGCCTTTGAAAAAAACAGTCCTTCTACCACTGGGTCTCGCTCTGCTTGCGACCTGCTCCGTAGCACTCGCCGGTTCCACCCTCGATCGAGTGACAAAAAAAGGCGAACTCGTCGGTGTGTTGATGGAAAGCTACCCGCCCTTCTCCTTCCTGAACGATCAAAACCAACTGGATGGTTTTGACGTCGATGTCGCCAAGGCCGTGGCACAGCGCCTTGGGGTGAAGCTGCATCTGGAAACACCCTCCTGGGATGTGATCGCGGCAGGCCACTGGAGCGGACGCTATGACATCTGCGTCTGCTCGATGACCCCGAGCAAGGCCCGCGCCGAAGTGTTTGATTTCCCGGTGGAGTATTACCAGTCGCCAGCGGTCATTGTGGTGAACGCCAAGAACAATGGCATCGCCTCAGGCAAGGACCTCTCAGGCAAGAAAGTCGGCGTCATCAGCGCCTCCACCTACGAGGCCTATTTGAACAAGGATCTGGTGATCGAGGGGGCCGAGGACAAACCCCTGAAGTATCCATTCGATCAGGTCCAGGTGGCGCCCTACGACAATGAAACAGTGGCCTTCCAGGACCTTGCACTGGGGACCGGCGTGCGCCTTGACGCCATGGTCACCAACCTCATCACTGCCCGCGAACGGATTGCCCAGGACCCTCGCTTTAAAATTGCCGGCGACACCTTGTATGCGGAGCCCAACGTCGTGGCCGTGGAAAAAGGCGATGCGCAATGGAATGCCAAGGTCACGCAGATTGTTGCCCAGCTTAAAGCCGACGGGACACTCAGCAAGATCTCGCAGAAGTGGATCGGCGCCGATATCAGCCAATGACAGCCTTTGAGCCAAACCCGACAAGCGTGACTTCGGCAACCGACAGCAAGCCGCGTCGCTGGCACCCTCTATTGAGTTTCCGGGCCCGGCTGTATCTGACCTGGGCGATCATGCTTGGGTTGTGCGTGCTGTTTTTCATGAGCTTCGATCTGAAGTTCTCGATCATTCTGGATAAATGGCCGAACCTGGTCGGCCTGCGCCTGGGACCGAACGGCTTTCTGCAGGGGGCCGCACTGACGCTGTTCCTGTGCTTCTGTTCGATCTGGCTATCGCTACTGCTGGGCTTCGTGACGGCGTTGGCACGCTTGTCATCCAGCGCGGTAGCCTTCGGTGTGGCCAGTTTCTACGCCTCGTTTTTCCGCGGGACACCCCTGCTGATCCAGATACTGCTGATCTACCTGGGCCTGCCACAACTGGGTGTGGTGCCCGGGGCAATCAGCGCGGGCATCATTGCCCTCTCGCTGAACTACGGCGCCTACCTCAGCGAGATCTTTCGCGCGGGCATCATGGCCGTGGCACCCGGTCAGCGAGAGGCCGCAGCCGCCCTGGGCTTGCGCCCCACTGCGACCTTTGTGCACGTCGTCCTACCGCAAGCGATGCGCACAATCATTCCGCCGACCACCAGCCAGTTCATTTCCATGCTCAAGGACTCCTCACTGATTTCGGTCATGGGTGTCTGGGAAGTGATGTTCCTGGCGCAGTCGTATGGCCGCTCTTCCTATCGCTATATCGAAATGCTCACCACCGCCGCCGTCATCTATTGGCTGCTCTCCATCGGCCTGGAGCTGATACAGGTACGCCTTGAGCGGTATTACGGCAAAGGGTTCAAGAACCAGCGCTGAGCCCGCCCCTTCAACGACTTTTTCAGGAACGAAGATGTCCGATCAAAAACCTCTATTGTTTGCCCTCTACGAACAAGCCAGTGTCGGCTGCGGCGGTGCGCCAAGCCTCTGGACCCACCCGGCCGACGAGCGCCTGGCCATCAACTCCCTGGGCTACTGGACCAACCTGGCGCGCATTGCCGACCAGGCCAACCTCGACATGTTGTTCTTCGGCGATGTGCTGGGTTTCTACGATGTCTTTGGCGGCAATGCCGACGCCGCGATGAAGTGGGCTGTGGAAGCGCCGGCCAACGATCCGCTGATGATCATTCCCGCCCTGGCGGCGGTCACCGAGCATCTGGCCTTCGGTGTGACGGTCACCACCAGCTACGAACACCCCTTCACCCATGCCCGGCGCTTCAGCACCTTGGATCACCTGACCAATGGCCGTGTGGGCTGGAACATCGTGACCTCCTACCTGTCCAGCGCCGCCCGTAATTTCGGCCTGGAACAGATGATCAAACACGATGACCGCTATGAACGCGCCGAAGAGTTTCTCGATGTGGCGTACAAACTCTGGGAAGGCAGTTGGGCCAACGACGCCGTGGTGGCTGACAAGGTTCGTCAGGTGTATGCCCGGGGTGACCGGGTACGGCCGATCAATCACGCTGGCGAGCACTATCGCGTGGCCGGCCCGCATCTGACCTCACCGTCGCCACAACGCACACCGCTGTTGATCCAGGCCGGCTGGTCGGGTCGTGGTCGTGAATTCGCGGCCAAACATGCCGAGCTGATTTTCATCGCCAAATCCAACCCCCATGAGATTCGTCAGGGCCTGGAGGACATTTGGGCCAAGGCTCAGGCGCGCGGCCGTCAGCGCGAGGATGTGAAGTCCCTGACCGTGCTGCGGATTGTCACCGCCAAAACCGAGATTGAAGCCAAGCGCAAGTATGACGTTTTGCAAAGCAACTACCATCTTCAGGCGCAACTGGTCAGTTACGCGGGCGACACCGGCATCGATATCAGCCGCTATGCCGACAGTGATGCGTTGTCGACGCATACCGAAGGGTTGACGTCCTACGTCATGCACCCCGATGGCAGTGGCAAACCCTTGACCGCAGGCGACGTAAAACAGCGTTTTGCCAAGGTCACCCGCGGCAGCGACCTGATCCTGGTCGGCACCCCGCGACAAGTTGCTGAGCGGATCGAGGAGCATGCACGCCTCTGCGGTACCAGCGGCTACATGATCAATCCGCTGATCAGTCCCGGCTCACTCGAGGATTTCGTGGAGTTGATCATTCCCGAATTGCACAAGCGTGGCCTTTACAGAACCCAGCCACCCAGTGGGACCTTCAGGTCCAGGCTCAGGGAGGATGGCGGCAGTCACTTGCCTGATTCGGCTTATGGTGCTTCGTTCCGCTTCGACAGAGCTCTCTAGCGGAGCAGTGGCGTGCGACATAGGGGTACATCGAACGGATTACTGTACCCCTAATTTCCCTCTTAAAACGACTGGGTTCCAGCAGAACTGACTAGAGCCCAACGGAACGCCAAAACGAAAAAACCCGCCAGAAGGCAGGTTTTTTGGGAGTTCCAGAGAACCTGTAAGCGCTCTATGGAATGCAAGATGGTGCCCGAAGCCGGAATCGAACCGGCACGTCCTTACGAACGGGGGATTTTAAGTCCCATGCGTCTACCAGTTTCGCCATTCGGGCGGTAGCGCGGTGAAGCGGTCTACGCAGTGGCTTATTTTGCGAGCCAGAGGGCTTCAAAACCTGCCAGCCAACCTGGCGCCTGCGCGACAAGGGGACGAATATATACATCCCCATCCGGCGAAGCAAGTTTGCTGACGCCAATTCCCCACGCCACACACATTTCGCAACCATCTGATTTTCAAAGCATTGCCAGGTAGCACCTCTGACCTGGCATACCTCGAACCAAGCCCCCCCCCCCTCAAGAACCCTCCCGCCTGGCCAAGTCATTGGATTTCCGGGAGATATGCATCAAATTGATATCAGCGTGTAATTATTCCATCATAAACGGTCGACATAATAGATCCCAGCCGAAGGATCCGGCCCCATCCCAAGAAGCCCGCACATGCGGGCTTTTTGCTGTCTGCCCAGAAAGCATGTTGCTTGCCCCTGTCAACTTCGGGATTGACAAGGCAAGAACCGTCGCCTGACAATCGAGCCTCGTTGTACGACAACAGACAATGAAAACAACAATAAAGAGTCGCCTCAATGAACCGAGCCAAAACCCTGCAAGGCTTCCTCAGCGCCGCACTGTTGGCGAGCGCGCCACTGACCTGGGCCAACACCTATGTCTACGTTTCCAATGCCAACGACGGCACGCTCAGCAGTTATGAGCTGTCGGCAAAGGGGCAATTGCAGCCTCTGACCACCACCGAGGCCGGAGCGGGCGTCATGCCCCTGGCGCTGAGCCCCGACCACAGCAAGCTATACGCCTCCATCCGGGCCAAACCCTATTCGGTGGCGACCTACAGCATCAACCCCGCCAACGGTGCCCTCAATCACCTGAAGAACGCCAACGTTGCCGACAGCCTGGCCTACATCTCCACGGACAAGGCCGGTCACTACCTGTTCGGTGCGTCTTACGGCGAGGATCTGATCAGTGTCAATGCGATCGATGCCAAGGGTGTCGTGACCGATGATGTACGACAAGTCATCAAGACCGGCCCGAACGCTCACTCGATCATTGTCGATAAGACCAACCGCTTCGTGTACGCCGCCAACCTGGGTTCCGATCAGTACCTGGAGTTCAAATTCGACGCCGCCAGCGGCAAGCTCACGCCACTGGGCCATATCGATATGCCCAAGGGCAGTGGCCCGCGCCACCCGGTGATTTCTTCTGACAACCGCTTCCTCTACCTGCTCAGCGAAATGGCGGGCACCGTGACCACCTTTGCCATCGACCCGAAGGGCGGACGCCTGAGCGCGATCTCTGAAGTCAATGCAATTCCCGCCGACTCAGGGCTGGTCCGCGGTGTAGTGGTCAACTAATTCCGGACACCTCGATAGGTAATTTTGACACCATCGCCCGCTCGTAAACGGTCGGTGGCA
>NZ_JBWKTH010000008.1:0-202205 GCF_059420225.1 Pseudomonas sp. GW821-FHT04D07 | reverse complement strand
CCCCCCCCCCCCCCCCCCCCCCCCCCCCCCCCCCCCCCCCCCCCCCCCCCCCCCCCCCCCCCCCCCCCCCCCCCCCAGGGCCCCCGTCGCTGACGAAATCTGCAACACCTTTTTCAACAGGTGACGAGGCAAAACGCCTTGGGCATACTGATCGGCCAAATTTTTCAGCTCATTTCGAGGAATCGCCCATGTTTAAAGTCAACGAGTACTTCGACGGCACCGTCAAGTCGATTGCCTTCGCACAAGCCGAAGGCGCCGCCACCATCGGCGTGATGGCCGCGGGCGAATACGAGTTCGGTACCGCCCAGCGCGAGATCATGCACGTGATCTCCGGCTCCCTGACCGTCAAACTGCCCGACAGCAACACCTGGGAAACCTTCGAAACCGGCAGCCAGTTCAACGTGCCGGCCAACAGCAAGTTCCAACTGAAAGTCGCCGTGGACACCGCTTACCTGTGCGAATACCGCTGAAACCGGGCGATATGACACCAGAACGGCGCCTGCAGGCGCCGTTTTTTATGGAGTGCTACTTGGTCGGTTACTTAGACGGTTACTGGGTCGGTCAAGCTTCAGTCGCCGCGTCTCCCGGGACGAATTCCGCGCCCCGCGCATTGAACTGCAACGCCGCCAACCGCGCATACAGCGGGTTGCTCGCGATCAACTCGGCGTGGGTACCAATCGCCACCAGCTTGCCCTGATCCATCACCGCGATCCGGTCGGCGTTCTGCACCGTGGCCAGGCGGTGGGCGATCACCAGGGTGGTGCGGCCCTGCATCAGGCTTGGCAGCGCTTCCTGGATCAAGTGTTCGCTCTGGGCATCGAGGGCGCTGGTGGCTTCGTCCAGCAGCAGGATCGGCGCGTCCACCAACAACGCCCGGGCAATCGCCAGGCGTTGTCGCTGGCCGCCGGACAGCCCCAGGCCGCCATCCCCCAGGTGCGTGCGGTAGCCATCGGGCATTTGCTCGATAAACTCGTGGGCATGGGCGATACGCGCCGCCGCGCGGACCTGGGCGTCGCTGGCCGCCGGGTTGCCATAGCGGATATTTTCCTCGACGCTGCCGAAAAACAGCGCCGGGCTTTGCGAAACCAGCGCAAAACAGCGGCGCAGGTCCTGCGGGTCCAGTTCGGTCAAGGCCTGGCCGTCGAGCAGCAGGCGTCCCTGTTGTGGGTCGTAGAAGCGCAGCAACAGGTCGAACACGGTGGACTTACCCGCCCCCGACGGGCCGACCAGGGCCAGGGTTTCCCCGGCCCTGACCGTCAGGTTCAGACCGTCGATGGCATGGCTGTCCGGGCGCGAGGGGTAGCTGAAGCGCAGATTCTCCAGCACCAGGTTACCGCTGACCCGTTCGGCCAACTTCACCCCACCACCGACCGGCGCGGTAATTTCATTGCTCGACTGCAATAGCTCGCCGATCCGCTCCCCCGCCCCGGCCGCCCGCTGCAACTCACCGATCACCTCGCTGAGGGTACCGAAGGCGCTGCCGACAATCAGGCTGTAGAAGACAAAAGCCGCCAGTTCGCCACCGGAAATCTTCCCGGCCATCACATCCATGCCACCGACCCAGAGCATCACCGCCACCGCGCCCAGCACCAGGACGATCACCAGGGTAATCAGCCAGGCCCGTTGCACAATGCGCTTGCGGGCTGTCTCAAAGGCCTGCTCGACGGTCACGGCAAAGCGCTGTTGGTCCTGAACCTGATGGTTGTAGGCCTGCACGGTCTTGATCTGACCAAGGGTTTCGCTGACGTAGCTACCAACATCGGCAATCCGATCCTGGCTCAGGCGCGACAGGCCGCGCACCCGGCGGCCGAAGATCAGGATCGGCGCCAGCACCAGCGGCAGGGCGACCACCACTATGCTGGTGAGCTTGGGGTTGGTGATAAACAGCAGCACCACCCCGCCAATGACCATCAAGGCATTACGCAGAAACAGTGAGAGCGACGAGCCGATCACCGATTGCAACAGCGTGGTGTCGGCGGTCAGGCGCGACTGGATCTCCGAACTGCGGTTGTTCTCGTAGAACCCCGGATGCAGGTAGATCAGGTGGTTGAACACCTGCCGACGAATATCCGCCACCACCCGCTCGCCGATCCAGGACACCAGGTAGAAGCGCGCGAAGGTGCCCACCGCCAGGCCCAGGACCAGCAGCATGAACAAGCCGATGGACTGGTTGAGCAACTGCGGCGACTGGGTCATCAAACCCTTGTCCACCAGCAGACGGATGCCCTGGCCCATGGATAGGGTGATGCCGGCGGTGACGATCAGCGCTACCAGGGCACCAAGCGCCTGCCAGCGATAAGGGGCGACAAAACGACTGGCCAGGCGAATGGCGCGGCGATGGCGTGCAGAGAGCATTGGCAAGGAATCCGTTAGGCGATGAGGACAGAGCCTACACCGAACCGGGAAGGAACTTGTGCAAAACGCAATCAATCGGATTAATTATGACCGTGCATGCTAATCCCTAGAAAGTATTGGTCTAAAGCCTCTCTGGCGGTGACGAACGGTTTCTGTTGCACTGATGCCGTCGCCTTGCTTGTGCCTGTTGTAACAGGCTGGTCATGCGACGCTTATAATCTCTAAATGAACCTGATGACGAAACCTGCGCGAGGAGACAGGCCATGGACTTGCAAAACAGCAGCAACCAGATTCCGGTGATTCGTCCCTGCCCCCAGAAGTTGGGGTGCGCGATTATCGACGCCCAGGGTCGTGAAGTACCGATCACCGAAGAAATGATCCAGAACGCCTGCCGCGAACTGGAACAGCGCTTGGTCAAGCCTGCCGAGCAAGACTGACAGCCCGAACTCCCCCTTGACCCGGCCTTGTTGCCGGGTTTTTTCTGCCTGGGTGATGCGCGCCTACGGGGACCGAGGCAACAGGGTACTTTGCGGTGATACGCAGACTTGTGGGAGCCGGCTTGCCGGCGATGGTGGCCTCACTGACGATGCTTGCCTCAAGGACCTCATCGCCGGCAAGCCGGCTCCTACGAAGAGCAGCGGTATTTCACCTACACCAGCACAGCCCCCAGGGCCAGCACCAGCTTGCGCAGCACTTCATCGTCGCCGTTGATCTTCACCGGCAAGCCTTCGATTTCCCGACGTTCGGGGTAGTTTTTGCGCAGCAGGTCGAACGCGACTTTCTGCTCGGCCACGCTGCCGGTCAGGCTGCGGCGCAAATCCGCATCGTCACGCCGCGGGTCGTAGACACCACGACAGATCATCGCCATCGCCCAGGCCGGGTCGCTGCCGGCATTGAGAGTGACCTGCGCCAACCAGGGCTCGGGCAACAAATCCTCGAGACGGACCTCGGCGGTCTGTCCCAGGAAGGCGCAGAACGCCTGGTAGATCTGCGCGGTCCCGCGTTGCTTGCCGTCGAGGCTGTAACCGGCGATATGCGGCGAGCCCAGCACGCACAAATCGGCCAGGGCGACATCCACTTGCGGTTCCGCCTCCCAGACATCCAGCACCGCCTGCAGATCGTCACGGGCCAGCAGCACTTCGCGCAGAGCGGCGTTATCTACCACCGGGCCCCGCGCGGCATTGATCAGCCAGGTGCCGGGCTTGAGCTGCTCCAGGCGCTGGCGATCCAGCAAGTGCCAGGTGGGCTGCGCGCCCGTGCGGGTCAAGGGCGTGTGCAGGCTGATCACATCGCACTGCTCGATGATCTGCTCGAGGCTGACATAGTCGCCCCCCTCGGCCGCCTGACGCGGCGGGTCGCAGACCAGGACCTTCCAGCCCAGCCCCCGCAGGACCTTGATCAGCCGCCCGCCGACTTCACCCGCGCCGATCACCCCATAGGTGCGCGCAGTCAGGTCGGCGCCTTCGATTTCCGCCAGGGTCAGCAGGCTACCCAGCACATAATCGACCACCCCGCGGGCATTGCAACCGGGGGCGCTGGACCAGTGAATACCGGCCTGTTCAAAGTAGTCCAGGTCCAGGTGATCGGTGCCGATGGTGCAGGTACCGACGAAGCGTACCGGGCTGCCTTCGAGCAACTCGCGGCTGACCTGGGTCACCGAACGCACCAGCAAGACATCCGCCTCGGCCACCGCCGCCCGGTCGATGCCACGGCCCGGCAAACGGCGGATCTCGCCGAAACCGGCAAAGAAGGCATCGATCAAAGGGATATTTTCGTCGGCAACAATCAGCATGGCAGGCTCCTTGGGCAAGGGCGCAGTGTAGGCGCAGTCAGCGTCCGAGAGCCAGCCAAGCATCAACCCGCTGCACCTTCCTGTGAGCAGGACCTTACAAAGTGTCTACAATCGGGCATTTCCTGACCCTTGCGTCAACAGGTAGAATCGGCGGTTTTTCGCGTCATACCTGGATACCTCATCGGTGAACAGCCTCACTGCAACACCTGACAGCCCACCCCTGAGTCGCCCGGCCCGGGTCCGCCTGGAACTGCGCAACCTGCTGGGCCTGGCCCTGCCGATCATCATTGCCCAGCTGGCGCATACCGCCATGGGCTTCGTTGACGCGGTGATGGCCGGCCGGGTCAGCCCGCGCGATCTGGCGGCGGTGGCGCTGGGCAACTCGATCTGGGTGCCGGTGTTCCTGCTGATGACCGGCATCCTGTTGGCAACCACGCCCAAGGTCGCCCAGCGTTATGGTGCCGGAACCCCCGCCGAGATCGGCCCACTGGTGCGCCAGGCCCTGTGGCTGGCTCTGGTGGTGGGCCTGGCGGCAGGCGTGATCCTCTACAACGCCGAGCCAGTCCTGCACCTGATGAAGGTCGACCCCGAACTGATCGGCCCGTGCATGGACTACCTGCGCGGCATCGGCAGCGGCCTGCCGACAGTGGCGCTCTATCACGTGCTGCGTTGCTGCAGCGACGGCATGGGCCGCACCCGCCCGAGCATGGTCCTGGGCCTCTGTGGGCTGGCACTGAATATTCCACTGAACTACGTGTTCATCTATGGGCACCTCGGCGTGCCGGCCATGGGCGGACCCGGCTGCGGCTGGGCCACGGCGATCGTGATGTGGTGCATGCTGTTCGGCATGGCCGGCTGGGTACGCTGGGCCAAGGTCTATCGACCGAGCCAGTTGTTCAGTCATTTCGACTGGCCGCAGTGGGCGGTGATCAAACGTCTGCTGGACATCGGCCTGCCCATCGGCATCGCGGTGTTCGCCGAGGCCAGTATCTTCTCGGTGATCGCCCTGCTGATCGGCAGCCTCGGCGCCACGGTGGTGGCCGGGCACCAGATCGCCCTGAACATCAGTTCGCTGGTATTCATGATCCCCTATTCCCTGAGCATGGCCATCACCGTACGGGTCGGCCAGGCCCTGGGCCGCGAGCAACCCCGTGAAGCGCGCTTCACCGCTGGGGTTGGAGTGGCCACGGCGCTGGCCTATGGCTGTATGTCGGCGAGCCTGATGCTGCTGTTCCGTGAGCACCTGGCGACCGTCTACACCCATGATCCGCGGGTGATCCAGGTGGCGACCATGCTGATCGTGTATTCGGCGCTGTTCCAGATATCGGACGTGATCCAGGTCACGGCAGCCGGGGCGTTACGCGGCTACCAGGACACCCGGGTGACCATGCTCCTGACGCTGTTCGCCTATTGGGGTATCGGTTTGCCGGTGGGCTACGCCCTCGGCCTGACCGACTGGCTGGGCGCGCCCAGTGGTCCGAGCGGGCTGTGGCAGGGTTTGATCGTGGGGTTATCGTGCGCAGCAGTGATGCTCTCGATCCGCCTGGTGCGCAGTGCGCGCAGGCGGATCCGGATGCATTCGGCGCGGTCTCTGTAATTGGATGGGCTTGCCCGCGAAGGGGCCCTCAAGGCCGCCAAGAGCTTCGCGGGCAAGCTCCGCTCCCACAACAAGCGCTTCGCGTTCCTAATCGAGCTTCTTGCGAATCCAGTACAGGTAGGTACCGGCCTCTTCGCGCTGTTCCACCAATTCGTGATCAAGGAACACGCAGAACTTGGGAATATCGCGACGGGTCGACGGGTCGGTGGCGATTACCTTGAGCAGGCCACCCGGCGGCAGATCGCGAATGTGCTGGTGCAACATCATCACCGGCTCCGGGCAATTGAGCCCGGTGGCGTCGAGGGTGCCGTCAACGGCGGGGTCGTGGGGTTGGGTCATGCTTCACTCCTGAAACCAGGCCGGCATTATCTAGCTTTTTTCACATCCAGTCGACGCAGGTGGCAGGTCACTTCCTCACGGTCGTGGTACAGCTGCTTGCATCCGATGGCCACCCTGATCCCACGAGCCTTGAAGCCCTCTTCGATACGCTCGAGCAAACGCCGGACTTCGGCGTAGCGCTGCTTCATCGGCAATTTGAGGTTGACCACCGCCTCGCGGCAATGCCCCTCGCCGATCCAGGTTTCCAGCAAGGCGGCGTTACGCGCCGGTTTCTCGACGATATCGCAGACCATCCAGTCCACCGGCTGTTTCGGCTTGAAGGTGAAACCGTCGGCCATCAGGTGCTGGACCAGGCCGGTATCCATCAGGCTTTCGGCCATGGGGCCGTTGTCGATGGCGGTCACCAGCATGCCCCGGTTGACCAGTTGCCAGGTCCAACCACCGGGCGCGGCACCGAGGTCGACGCCGGTCATGTCGCCGTGCAGGCGTTCGTCCCACTGGTCGCGGGGGATAAAGTGGTGCCAGGCCTCTTCCAGCTTGAGGGTCGAGCGGCTCGGCGCGCTCCGGGGGAACTTGAGCCGGGGAATGCCCATCGGCCACATCGCCGAATTGTCCGCCTCGGCCAGGCCGAGGAAAACTTCCCGACCACTCTTGAAGGTCAGTAGCAGTCGCGGCTTGTGCGCGTCCTCCTGCAGCTTGCCGGCCTGGGTCAGGGCCTTGCGCAGCGGACCTTCGAACTTCTTGCAGAAGTTCGACAGTTCCTTGCCGTCGTTGGTATCGACCACTTCCAGCCAGAGGCTGCCAACGGTCGGCCACGCCGCCAGCTCAGCGAGGATCACGCTGATGCGATCGGTTTCCGGCAGGTCGATAAAACGTCCGCGTGCCCATTGCCGGGGAAAAATCAGTTCGGCGAAACGCAAGCCGGCCATCAACCGGCGCGCGCCGTCGTCATCGCTGCAGACGAATTCGGCGCAGGCGCTGTTGGTCTTGGCCTTGGCATAGCCCGGGACGTCCAGGCGCGCGGCGTGCTCGGAAATCTCCGAGCAGACTTCGCCTTCGAAGCCGGGCCGGCAATGCATAAAGAGGGTGTTCATTGGATAACTCCTGGGTCGCCGCTGTGGCGAGGGGGCTTGTCGAAATGCCCCCTCCCCACAAACCGGCGCATCATAGCCGAGTTCGGAACCTTGGACCTGCCCATAGAGTCCAGTAATTAGCCAGTTTTCCCAATCGGAGCTAGGTTTAAGGCTCTGTTCGTTCCACCCGGCCCGTGCCGTGCGGGCCTCAAGGAGTCATTTCATGTCTTCCCTCGATAGCCTGAAAACCCTTAAAACCCTGAAGGTAGGCGCCAAGACCTATCACTACTTCAGTCTCCCGGAGGCCGCCAAGTCCCTCGGCAACCTGGACAAGTTGCCGATGTCGCTCAAGGTCCTGCTGGAAAACCTGCTGCGCTGGGAAGACGGCAAGACCGTCACCGGCGCCGACCTCAAGGCCATCGCCGCCTGGCTCAAGACCCGCAGCTCCGACCGGGAAATCCAGTACCGCCCGGCCCGGGTGCTGATGCAGGACTTTACCGGGGTGCCGGCGGTGGTCGACCTGGCCGCCATGCGCGCCGCCGTGGCCAAGGCCGGCGGCGATCCGCAGCGGATCAACCCGCTCTCCCCCGTCGACCTGGTGATCGACCATTCGGTGATGGTCGACAAATTCGCCACTGCGGCGGCTTTCGGCCAGAACGTCGATATCGAAATGCAGCGCAACGGCGAACGCTACGCCTTCCTGCGCTGGGGCCAGAGCGCCTTCGACAATTTCAGCGTGGTGCCGCCGGGTACCGGGATCTGCCACCAGGTCAACCTCGAGTACCTCGGCCGTACCGTCTGGACCAAGGATGAGGACGGCCACACCTACGCCTTCCCCGATACCCTGGTCGGCACCGACTCCCACACCACCATGATCAATGGCCTCGGCGTGCTCGGCTGGGGTGTCGGTGGCATCGAGGCGGAAGCGGCGATGCTCGGCCAGCCAGTGTCGATGCTGATTCCCGAGGTGATCGGCTTCAAGCTCACCGGCAAGCTCAAGGAAGGCATCACCGCCACCGATCTGGTGCTGACCGTGACCCAGATGCTGCGCAAGAAAGGCGTGGTCGGCAAATTTGTCGAGTTCTACGGCGACGGCCTGGCCGAACTGCCCCTGGCGGACCGCGCGACCATCGCCAACATGGCTCCGGAATACGGCGCCACCTGTGGTTTTTTCCCGGTGGACGAGGTGACGCTGGATTACCTGCGCCTGTCCGGCCGGCCGAGCGCAACCGTGCAACTGGTGGAAGCCTACAGCAAGGTCCAGGGCCTGTGGCGGCTGCCGGGCCATGAACCGGCCTTCAGCGACAGCCTGGCCCTGGACATGGCCAGTGTCGCCGCCAGCCTGGCCGGGCCCAAGCGCCCGCAGGACCGGGTATCGCTGCCGGACGTCGCGCAAGCCTTCAGCGACTTCATGGCGCTGCAATTCAAACCGGCGCACAAGGACGAAAGCCGGCTGGAAAGCGAAGGCGGCGGCGGTGTCGCGGTGGGCAATGCGGATATGGTCGGAGAGGCCGACTATAACTACGAGGGCCAGACCTACCGGCTGAAGAATGGCGCCGTGGTCATCGCCGCTATCACCTCCTGCACCAACACCTCCAACCCCAGCGTGATGATGGCCGCCGGCCTGGTGGCGAAAAAAGCCGTGGAAAAAGGCCTCAAACGCAAACCCTGGGTCAAGAGTTCCCTGGCCCCCGGCTCCAAGGTGGTGACCGACTACTACAAGGCCGCCGGCCTGACCCGCTACCTCGACGAACTGGGCTTCGCCCTGGTGGGCTATGGCTGCACCACCTGCATCGGCAACTCCGGGCCGTTGCCCGAGCCGATTGAAAAAGCCATTACCCAGTCCGACCTCACTGTCGCCTCGGTGCTGTCCGGCAACCGCAACTTCGAGGGCCGGGTGCATCCGCTGGTGAAGACCAACTGGCTGGCCTCGCCGCCGCTGGTGGTGGCCTACGCCCTGGCCGGCAGCGTGCGCATCGATATCAGCCGCGAGCCGCTGGGTGAAGACCAGGACGGCAAGCCGGTGTACCTGCGGGATATCTGGCCCAGTCAGAAGGAAATCGCCGACGCGGTGGCCCAGGTCGATACCGCCATGTTCCACAAGGAGTATGCCGAAGTCTTCGCTGGCGACGCGCAGTGGCAGGCGATTGCAGTGCCACAGGCCGCCACCTATGTCTGGCAGAAGGATTCGACCTATATCCAGCATCCACCGTTCTTCGACGATATTGCCGGGCCTCTGCCGGTCATCGAAGATATCCAGGGCGCACGGGTACTGGCCCTGCTCGGCGACTCGGTGACCACCGACCACATCTCCCCCGCCGGCAATATCAAGGCCGACAGCCCGGCCGGCCGTTATCTGCGCGAACAAGGCGTGGAGCCGCGGGACTTCAACTCCTACGGCTCACGTCGCGGCAATCACCAAGTGATGATGCGCGGCACCTTCGCCAATATCCGCATCCGCAATGAAATGCTCGGCGGCGAGGAAGGTGGCAATACTCTCCATGTACCGTCCGGCGAGAAGCTGCCGATCTATGACGCGGCCATGCGCTATCAGCGCGAAGGGACACCACTGGTGGTGATTGCCGGCCAGGAGTACGGCACCGGCTCGAGCCGTGACTGGGCCGCCAAGGGCACCAACCTGCTGGGGGTCAAGGCGGTGATCGCCGAGAGTTTCGAGCGTATCCACCGTTCCAACCTGGTGGGCATGGGCGTGCTGCCGTTGCAGTTCAAGCTCGACCAGAACCGCAAGAGCCTGCAGCTCACCGGCAAGGAAACCTTGAATATCAGCGGGCTGAGCGGCGCCGACCTGCAACCGCGAATGAACCTGACGCTGACCCTGACCCGTGAGGACGGCAGCCAGGAGAAAATCGAGGTGCTGTGCCGGATCGATACCTTGAACGAAGTGGAATACTTCAAGGCCGGGGGGATTCTGCATTATGTCTTGCGGCAGTTGATCGCGTCCTGATCGGCGCACCGCAAGTCGTCTGATAAAGCACCGGCCCCGGCCGGTGCTTTTATGTGGGGGGGACAAGCGTGGTACTCAGGTGCCAATTAAACTCAACGAAATAAGGCGCTACTTTTCGTACACTGCTAGGCTCCAGCCACTGTTGCTGCAAGCCATTCACCTTGAGGTCAAGTCCGCGAACAGTAAGATGCGAGCCGCCCCTCAGTGTTGAAAACCATATTCAATATTTCCCCAACCCTGCCGATATATCGTCAAAGCCTTGCGGATAGAGAAACCATGCGTAATAACCAACCCATAACCCAACGCGAACGCACCTTCCCCGCTCAGCAACGGTTGATTTCCACTACCGACGCCAAAGGCGTGATCACCTACTGCAACGACGCTTTTGTCGAGATCAGTGGCTTTTCCCGCGAAGAACTGATCCGCGCACCGCACAACCTGGTGCGGCACCCGGACGTTCCGGCGGCGGTGTTTGCGCATATGTGGAACACTCTGAAACAAGGCCTGCCATGGATGGGCATTGTCAAGAACCGCTGCAAGACCGGTGACCATTACTGGGTCAACGCCTATGTGACGCCGATTTTCGACGGCAACCAGGTGATCGGCTACGAGTCGGTGCGGGTCAAACCCAGCGCCGAGCAGATCCGCCGCGCCGAGGCGCTGTACCAGCGCATCAACCAGGGCAAGTCGGCCGTGCCGCAGCGCGACAAGTGGCTGCCGGTGCTGCAGGACTGGCTGCCGTTCATCCTGGTCAGCCAGGTCAGCTTCCTGATCGGTGTCTGGCTCAACTCCTACTGGGGCTTCGCCCTCGCCGCGGCGGTCTCGGTACCGCTCGGCCTGTTGGGCCTGGGCTGGCAGCAGCGCGGCCTCAAGCGCCTGTTGCTCCTGGCCGAACAGACCACCTCCGACCCGCTGATCGCGCAAATGTACACCGACAGCCGTGGTGCCCAGGCCCGCCTGGAAATGTCCATCCTCAGCCAGGAAGCACGCCTGAAAACCTGCCTGACGCGCTTGCAGGACACCGCCGAGCACCTGACCAACCAGGCGAAGAAGTCCGACGAACTGGCGCAGAAAAGCTCCACCGGTCTGGATCGTCAGCGCCAGGAAACCGAGCAAGTGGCCACCGCCGTCAATCAGATGGCCGCCACCACCCAGGAAGTCGCCAGCCACGTCCAGCGCACGGCCGATGCCACCCAGGAAGCCAATCGCCTGACCAGTCGCGGCCGCGATATCGCCGGCGAAACCCGCGAGGCCATCGAACGCCTGTCGGTGGTGGTCGGCGAGACCGGCAGCACGGTCACGCAACTGGCCAAGGACAGCGACGAGATCGGCGGCGTGGTCGATGTGATCAAGGGCATTGCCGACCAGACCAACCTGCTGGCCTTGAACGCGGCCATTGAAGCGGCCCGCGCCGGGGAAATGGGTCGTGGTTTCGCGGTGGTCGCCGATGAAGTGCGTCAACTGGCGCAACGCACCAGCGAATCCACCGGCCAGATCCACGCCCTGATCGCCAAGCTGCAACAGACCGCCGGCAACGCCGTGCAAACCATGGACGCCGGCCACCGCCAGGCCCAGGAAGGCGTGGCTCGGGTCATGGAAGCCGACGCGGCGCTGGTGGGGATCAGCGAAGCAGTGGCCAATATCACCGACATGACCACCCAGATCGCCGCCGCCACCGAAGAGCAAAGCTCGGTGGCCGAAGAGATCAGCCGCAATATCAGCACCATCGCGCAACTGGCCGACCAGACCTCGGAACAGGCGCACGACTCGGCGCACTTGAGCGAAGAGTTGACCCGCACCGCCAACACGCAGTATTCATTGGTGGAGCGCTTTAACCGCTGAGTGTCAAAGAGCCCTGAAAAACCCGATGATTAATAGTCATCGGGTTTTTTATTATCCAAAGAAAAGTTAATCAACTCTTTTTTTAAAGTAAGAAACTTCCTAAAGCCTATAAACCTCTCACTGACACAATACACCACCATCAAACCCAACCCTGCAAAACTCTTGACAAGCTCCGGCAGTTACTATTCGTTAAAGCTCTGGCATGACATCGCATAGATAGTTACTACCCACTTGAGACTTTCATGCCTTATTTGCCAGACCCACACGTACCGACGCAAACACTCACAATAATCGGTAAAGCGTCCGACCGTGAAACTACCTGACAACACTCAATTAGATAGCAGGACTATCCTTATGATGGATCTAGTGAACACCCTACAGTCTCGCGTCATGAAAGAGGACCTTATCGCCCCCCGTGTCGAGCAAGCTGCCCCGGAGGACGGGCTGCTGCCTGTCGGCGAGCTTGCCAGGCCCGTCTCGGTCTCCCTGCCGCTCTGGCCGAATGCCAGGCCCGATGACCGCTATCAACTCACCTGGAACAACGCATTGATTGGCGACCCCATTCAACTGACCTCCCCTCTCCAATCCGGTTATATCCTGTATACGCACATCCCCGTCGCCACGCTGGCCGTAGAAGGCCTCTATCAGCTCGGTTACCGGGTCACGACAAGTTCAGGCGAAATATCCTACTTGTCTCAAACCACCCCCCTTATCATTGACCGCAGCCCACCCGGCGGCACTCTTCTCGCCGCCCTTATCCTCCCGACAATCGCCCTCGACGGCCTGAGCAACAATGAACTCGTGGCCCTGGGCAACCAACTCACTGTCACGGTCCCCGGCTACTTCGACATGCAGTGGGGCGATGTTATTCAAAGTTACTGGGGCGAACTGGCCGGCCCTACCCATACCGTACAAGCCGATCAACCCGGTAGCGATAAAGTCCAATTCAGCGTTGATCGAAGTTTCCTCGAACACCTGGGCAACGGCGAGTTCGCCCTCAGCTACAGCATCCGCGATCGCGCCGGCAACACCTCCGTGCGCTCGCAAGCGGTGACGCTCAAATTGCAGTTGCAGCAAGCACCGACCAACCTGCAAGCGCCCCAGGCCCTGCAACTCGACAATGGCCAGGTGCACGACGCCCAGGCCCGCGTCGGCGTGAAGATCGCGGTGCCCACCTACCAGCATGTCGCCATCGGTGACGAAATCTGCGTGCTGTGGAACGGCGAACGGGCCGCCGCCCGGCGGATCATCACCGCCCACGAACTGGACAAGCCCCTGCTGCTGAACGTCATGGCGCGTTATCTGGTGATTTCCCGCCACGGCGACGGTCCGGCCCGGGTGAACTACCAAGTGCGCCGCAATGGCGAGGTGTTCACCTCGGCCGACCTGGAACTCAAGGTTTTTTTGCAGTTGCCCGGCCCGCAGGACCCGACCCCGCAGACCATGGTCAACGAGGCCCTGGCCGCGCCGCTGATCAAGGGCAAGAATGCGCATGGCCGGCGGCTGGACAACTACCTCGATGAAGACAATGCGCAACTCTCGGCCGACGCGGTCATCGCCTGGCGCAGGGCGTTCCAGGCCGGCGACCGGATCAACCTGTTCTGGGGCCAGTCCAGCCAGCCATTGGTACGCACGATTACCCCACGGGATGTCGAAGCCGCCTGCTACCTGGTGATCAACGTACCGAACAGCCTGATTGCCGAGCAAGGCTGCGGCGTCGATATCAGCGTGCAGTACACCGTGACCCGGGAAGGCAACCCGAACACCTCCTACTCGCCCAAGCAATCGGTCGCGGTGATTTTTCAGATGCAGTTGCCGGGCGGCTCGGCGGGCCTGATGGAGCCGGTGTTCACCGGGGCCAGTGTGCTGAATGTAGTGGACCCGCGCAAGGATCCCGAGGGCACGGTGCTGCTGGTCAGCCCCTATCGCAACATGAAAGTCGGCGACCGCATCGTCCTGCGCTTTTGCGGTTTTGACGCGCTTACCGGGGGCAACGAGATCGAGGCCGCGAGCTTCAGCACCGAACGCCTGGTCAGCGAGCACGAGCTGCGCAACGGCTGCCGGCTGCGGGTGCCGCTGGCGCGCCTGATGGCCATCGAGCATGGTCGTGGCCGGGCCCGTTACGAGGTGATCAGCGAGCTGGGGCGGGTCACCTCATTACCCGCCGATGTCTACATCTCGTCACGCGCGACCGTTATGGCGCGTTGAGCGCCCGTCATGAACAAGCCCTCGGCGATCCATCGTCGAGGGCTTCGATAGCGGCGGTCATCCATGACGACAGGGATCAGAAGGCGTAGCGCAGGCCGACATTGACGCCCCAAGGCTGCTCGATATGTTCGCCCTTCATATAGTCGAAATCAGCGTGCAGTTGCAGGTCCTTCGACAGCGCCGCGGAAACCCCCACGCCCAACTCGCCACGGGTGCCGAACAGGCTGTTGTCGAAGGCCGTGTCATTGACCTTCACCGTGTTGTCGTTACGGGAGAACTCATGGGCCATGGCCACCCGCAAGTAAGGCTGCAGCAAACCACCATCGCGCAGTTCGAGATTGCGCCCCAGGGTCGCGCCGGCCTTGCCGAGCACGGAAACGGTCCGGCCGTTATCCACTCTCAGGCCGTTGTCCAACTGGTAGTTATCCCCCTTGACCAGCACCGAGGACAGCTGGGCGTAAGGTTCGACAAACAGATCGTCACGCAGCTTGATGTGTTTGCCGAACTCCAGCGAAGCGCCGTAGGCGAAGTTGTCGTAGTCGCCCTTGGCCTTGGTGCCGTTGGTCATCGAGACATCGGCCTGGTTATCGAAGCGGTTCAACTTGAGCACGCCGTCGAGGTAATAGCCGTCGTCCCGCAACCAGGTGCCATAGGCGCCGAGGGAGTAGCTGTCCACCGTGGCGGAGGTGCCGCGACTCAGGCTCAGGTCGGAACGGCTGTGACCGGCCATGACCCCGACCATCAGTTGCCCATCGCTGACCGGCACAGGTAGATCAACCCCGAACGACAAGCCTTTCTGCCGCTGCTTGTAGCCGAATCCCGCTTCGGCGGTGACGTTGTACTGGTTGCCGTAGCCGCGGATCCAGCCGCCGCCCTCGCCACTGCTGCGGATTTCGCCCATGCGGCTGCGCAAGGTGGCCAGTTCACCGTACCAGAGGGTCGGCCCGACGCTGAACAGTGCCAGCGACGCCTCGGTCGAGGGGCTGATGGTCTTGCCGGAGCCGACGATAAACCAGTCGTCGCCCTGTTTCTCCAGCAGATAGGAGTAGACCCCCAGGTCGACGCTGCCGCCGACCACCTCGAACAGGGCATCGCCGCCTTCGGTATGCACCACATGCAAGGGCGTGATCTCGGGGGCGTTGGGCTCCAGCCCGGTGTTCTGCACATTCAGCAGGAAATTGCCGTGGGCCTGGCCATTGATATTCAGCCTGTCCCCGGAGTTATCCAGCAGGTTGACGTGCATATTGAACATGCCGGTACCGGACAACTCGCCCAAGGACAAGGTGTAGAACTGCTCGGCCGAGCCCAGGGTCACGCTGCCACCGTCCATGGACAGCGCTTTGACCTCGGCATCGCCGGTCAGCGTCCAGTTCGCACGACTATTGATCGCCACACTGTTGGTGTTGACCAGGTTGCCGAACAGTCGCGCGCCGTTTTGCAGGGTGACATCCAGGGTGCTGCTGTCATCGGCCACCAGGTCGCCGCGCAGCAAACTGCTATCGGCGGTGAAACCGACGTCACTGGCCCCCGTGACATCCAGCAAAATGCCGTTGCCGGCCAGCAGGTTCCCACCATTCTGCACGGTGATCCGTGCAATGGTGCCTTCCTCCGCCGAAATGGCCTGGCCGCTCAGACCTGCTATCGTCGAGTTGTCGACCACGATGTCGGCTTGCTGGGGAATGATCGGCCCGCCCGGCGCAGCCGTTCGGCCATCGAGTTGCAAGCCGATTGAATCACCCTGCACATAGCTGTCGTTGGCCATGTTCAGCGTTGCCCCGAGCAAGCGGATACCCACACCGCCCGCACCGGCATAGTCGCTGCCGAACACCCGGGTGTTATCGAGGCTGAGTCGCCCCAACGCGGCCACCGCAATCCCTATTCCAGCCCCGGAAAGCGTGCTGCCTTGGATATCTGCCCTGGAGGGGTTTTTCGTACCATCCGACGTCAGGGTGCTCAGCAAGAGTGCCGTCCCGGTGGCATTGCTGACATCCGCACCGTTAAGGGTTGCCCTTGCGGCAATCAACTCGATCCCTTCGCTGACCTTGCCACCGTTGACGATCACCTGGGATCCGAATCCCTGGACCCTGATACTGGTAGCCGCGCCGCCCTCGGCAATTTCCAGTACCCCCTTGTTGATAACCTGCCATGAAGTCACCTCGCTCTCGGCCGTGACCGTTTCCCGGCGATTGTCCACCACCCCCAGCGGTTCATTGTCCGAAGCCTCTTGCCCCAGGCTCAACGGGGAACCCAATACAGCGCCCATGAGGCAAGCCGCTTTCCCGAGGCCTTTATATCGAAAGCAAAACGGGGTCAATCGATCAGTCGTGCGCAACATTACTTCTTCTCCACTAAAAGAAGTAATAGTTTGATAAGGCTCGACCACGATTTAATATTAAAAATGACCGTGAAAAAAGTCAGAATATTCCCAAATTACACAAACCATTTTCCTACATAAAATTAATACTTCCGCACACTTCAATTTCTAAAAAAATCAAAGAATAGCGCTTGACACCCTTCCAACTCCTCTATTACGTAAACCCCAGATAGGAAAACGCCTATCGCTAAAACCTGAAGTAACGCGACCCTGACCCATAAAGATCCGACACGGTCAGTCGCCCTGTCTTCATTCACTTCCAATCAGGAACAGAAGTATGTGCACAAACAAGAAGCGCCTTATTCTCACGCAAAACAGTTATATCCGAGCTGAACACAAGAATCTGGAAAAACCTGATGTAGCGGACGCATTTCCAGACGGTTTATTACCCTTGAGTGCACTCAACGCGCCACTTCCCGTCACCTTTAAATTGTGGGACGACGCCAGTCTCGACCAGACCTATCAATTGTTCTGGGATGACAATGCCGTTGGCACGCCCACTGATGTCGAGCAGGACGATCTGGATAACCCGGAGCGCTATCTGAGCCTGGATATTCCCGTCGATCTGTTGGTTGAAAAGAATGACCAGGATAATCCGACCGATAAAAAATACAAACTCAGCTACCACGTCCGCGACAAGTTCAGCGAAGAGACAACCCCCTCGCGCGACACCCTGATCGAGGTCGATACCACCCGTCCCGGCCTGCCAAGCCATGGTCCGATGGCCTTCCCCAAGGAAGTCGATGATGGCCTGACCTCGGCTGAACTGACCGCGCTGGGCAATACCCTCGATGTCATCGTAAGCAGCTACAGCACCATGGCCCAGGGTGACTTCATCGAGACGTTCTGGGGCGATATCCCGGGTCCCACGGCCACCGTGCAGATGAACGATATCGAGTTGGAAGAAGTGCCGATTTCCTTCAGTCGCGCCTTCCTGGAAGACGTCGAATCCCAGGTCGGCAACGCCCTGTCGGATGTCACCTATATCGTCACCGACCGCGCCACCAACGTCTCGCCGCGCTCCCTGGCGCGACAGATCCGCTTGCTGCTGGCCGAGATCCCGAACGATCTACTGCGGCCGATCATCGAACAGGCCAGTCCGGAACAGGGCGGGTTGATCGACTACGAGGATGCCCAAACCGGTGTCACCGTCGATATTCCGCATTACCTGGGCGCCCTGCCCGGGGATCAGGTCACCCTCTATTGGGGCGATTCGAACCCGCTGCCGGCGATTCCCGTGCCGGACGGCGACGAAGATAAGGATCCGATCCTTTCTCCGGTGCTGCAATTCGACATTATCAACCGTTTCCCCGAGGCAACGGTCAATGTCCACTATGAAGTGCGCCGCAACGGTGAGTTGGTCGGCACCTCGCTGATCCAGCCGGTGCTTGTCTACCTGACCCTGCCGGTGCCGGAGGAACGCCTGCAGCCGCTGACTATCCAGGGCACCAGCGGCAACCCCAACCGCGAGGACAACCTGATCGACCCGGACGACTATGAACTCAATGCGCGGGCGATCTTCCGCTGGGTCAGCGGGCTGCGGGTCAACGACTACATCAACCTGCGCTGGGGCCAGCAGGAGGTGCCGAACTGGCATCAAATCACCCTGGAAGAGTTCAATGCCGGCGTCGATTTCGACATTGAAGTGCTCAACACGGTGATCAAGGCCGAAGGCACCGGGGCCGCCATCCCGGTGAGCTACAGCGTCACCCGCGACACCAACCCCAACCCGGCACTGGCACCGACCCAAGCGGTGATCGTGCGCTCGAAAATGGAACAGCCCGGCGGCGAGCTCGGCCTGCGGGAACCGCTGTTCACCCGGCTGTCCGACGCCGGTCATGTCATTCCGAGCCTGAGTCCGGACGGCACGCCGGTTCTGGTCAGGCCGTATGACAATATCAAGCTGTACCACGACATTGCCCTGACATTCGAAGGCTTTGAGCTGGATGGAACGCCTATTCCGCAGGCCCGCTATGAAAAGACCGACACCATCAACCCGACCAATATCGACACCGGTTTGAGCTTTCTGATTCCGCGCGCCAACTTGATCAGCCTTTGCAAAGGTTATGCTGAAGTGACCTATCGGGTCGAACCGCGTCCTGAACATAATCAGGAACCGGCCAACTCGTTGATGGGCTCGGCCCCGGTCAGCATGAACAGACCCGGTGTCGGTTGCAGTTAACACGGTAAAGACTACACCGCCCTGAAAACCCGACAAACCCTTTATAAGTTAATACTTATCAAGTGCCTCAGTGTGTCTGCGGCCTTCGCTTGAAGGCCGCATTCAAACAAGGAAATCAATATGACGCTTACCACTTCCAGCACGCCTGTTTTCGATCAGCCGAATATTCCCGACGCCTTCGCAGATGGCTTGCTGCCGATCAGCGCACTTAATACCCCGGTCCTTGTCACTTTCAAAGTATGGGACAATCCCTCGACCAGCGAAACTTACCAGTTGCTCTGGAACGAAGTGCCTATCGGCACTAGCAAGTTCATCAAACCCGAGGACCAGCCCGGCGACACCCTGGAACTTTATATTCCCCTCGACCAGTTGATCGAGGGCAAGTATCAACTGGCCTACCGCGTCACCGATACCTTCAGCGAAGAATCCACCGACGCCTTCTCCTCCCCCGTCGAAATCGATACCACCGCCCCCGGCTATCCCACCACTCTAGCCCCCCTGGATTTCCCCCCGGCCATCAAAGACGGCCTTACCTCGGAAGAACTGACGCAACTGGGCGACATCCTGCTCGGCACCGTCCACGGCTACAGCGGCTTCGCCATCGGCGATCGGATCAGGACTTTCTGGGGCGATACCGAAGGGCCCGGGGGCAAGGTTGACGAGGATGACATGGAGCCCCAGGAAGTGCTCATCGAGTTCCCCCGCGCCTTTCTCGAGTCGCTGGGCGATTTCAACGGGCCAGTCTTCTACACCGTCACCGACCGGGCCGAGAATGTCTCCCAGGACTCGACCACCAGCAACATTCTCCTGCTACTCAACGAACCGGTAACCGACCTCCCCGCGCCGCTCATCGACGGTTATGTCGAGCCGATCACCCATGAACAGGCGCAGGCCGGTGTCGAGGTGTGGATTCCCACTTCGGGCCTGGTCGAAGACGGCGACCAGATCCTCCTGCGTTGGGGCGACGTGGCCCTGGGCCCCTTCGAACCGGAGTCGATCGGCCAACCGATCGTCCTGCGTATCCCTGTGGACCTCGCCACCGTCGAGCAGGCCGGCGACGGCGCCATCCGCCTGAGCTACGACCTCAGCCGCGACGGTCATGTCATCGGCTATTCGTTGCCGCTGGATATCGTCGTCAGGGCCCGGCTGCCGGTGCCCGGCGACATGGCGCGACCGGTCGTTCGCGGCGCCTCGGCCGAAGCGGTGGACAACCTGATCGACGAGAACGACTTCGAACGGGACGCCAGCGCCATCATTGCCTGGAATCCCGGTTTCGTCGAAGGCCAGCTCATCCAGCTGTTCTGGGGCGGACAAGCGATGTTCGAACCGCCCTACCGCATCAGTGCCGAGGATGTCGCCGCCGCCCGCGACCTCCACCGAGCGGTCCTCAACAGCCGTTTCCGACCGGTAGGCACCGGCACTGATATCCGCGTGCGCTACAGCGTCAGCCAGGCCGGCAATCCGAATACATCGAGATCGCCGGAACAGGGCATCATCGTCCGCTCCCGCGATGAACTACCCGGCGGGCCGGCTGGACCGGACGCTCCGCTGTTCACCGCGCTGAACGAGCATGGCGCGATCAATACGCTCAACGGCCAGGACGGCGCCCCGCTGTATATCGCCCCCTATGTGAATATCAAGCAGGGCGATGTCATCCATTTCCTCTACGAAGGTTTCGACCAACTGATTGGCGGCAATCCAAAAAACCAGTGGCCGCACACCTCCGATCCCCTGACCGAGGAACAAACCCGCAACGGCTACGACCTGCGGGTCCCGCGCACGGTGCTGGACGCCACCTGCTACGGCCACGCCGAGGCCACGTTCAGCGTCGACAGCGTGAGCGGCACCGGCCGCTCGAAACGCCAGACCGCCTATGTCGATATGCGCGTGGCCGGTGTCTGTCCGCCGGCAGTTCGCCAATGACCTGCCGACCCTTTCCCCCTGGAGCCCTGATCATGTCCATCCAGCCACGAAACCTGGAGCGCCCGCAGATCCTCAGCGCCAATCCCGCCGGGGTCGGTGCCATCGATGTCGAAAACCCGGAAAAACCCCTGGCCGTGCTGGTCGGACCGGTGAATCTCAAGCCACGGGATCGTATCGATCTGTATTGGGGTCACGTCGCAGAGCCGACCGTCCGCTACGAACACCCCCTGGACGCCCCGCCCGACAATGCTTTCGTTACCCTGTTCGTCGCCCCCCAAAATCTTGCATCGGCCACGGAGCCGCTGCCGGTTCACTACCGTTTCACGCCGTTTCCCGGCGGCACGACGGAAGATTCCGATACCACCCTGGTCCGGGTAAAACTGGAGCCCCCGGGCGGTGTCGACATCGATCCGGCGACGCCTTATGAGAACGAAGCCCTGCACCCGCCACGGGTGCAGCCACCCGGGGTGATCGTCGATCCGCAGGGGGTCAGCGTGCTCGTCGCGCCCTACGATCATATGAGCGAAGGCGATCGAATCAGCGTGAGCTGGGATGAGCAACGTGTCGACCACCCACCCTTGAGCGCAACGAAAGTCGACCGGGAGGTGCTGATCCCGATCCCGTCGGCGATCATCGAAGCCGCCGGCAACGCCAGCGCCCTCCCGGTGCGCCATGAGATCCGCGATGTGGTCGGCAACTGGTCGAAACGCTCGCCCGCCACCGAGGTCGTGGTCAGTCTCGGCGTGCGTTGAGGTCACCCGTGCCGGTTGCCATCCACCAGGCAACCGGCGCTTTACAGCACCTGACGCCGGATAAAGTCGTCGATCTGCCGCGCCGCCGTGTCCAGATGCTGCGCATGGCTGAAACCGCTGGCCTTCAGCGGCTTGAGATCGTGATCGGCCGCCGTCAGCCAGCTCACCCGCACCTGCGCCGACAGCGTATAACCCACCACCGTCTGCCGATTCCCCAGGGCATCACGTTCGCCCTGCACGATCAGGGTCGGCGTGGCGAGATCCGCCAGATGCGCCACCCGTGGTTTTTCCGGTTTGCCCGCCGCGTAGAACGGATACCCCAGGCATACCAATCCCTGCGCACCGAGGTCGTCGGCCAGCAGGCTGGCCATACGTCCGCCCATGGACTTGCCGCCAATGAACAACGGTCCCTGGACCTGGCGCCGCACGCCTGCGTACACCTCGCGCCAACACTCCAGCAAACGCGCCTGGGGGTTCGGCGGACGCTTGCCGCCGTCCAGGCGCCGTTGCGCCATGTAGGGAAACTCGAAGCGCAGCACGGCAATGCCGCGCGCCGCCAGGCGTTCGGCCATGGCGTTCATGAAATCACTGTCCATCGGCGCACCGGCACCATGGGCGAGGATCAGCGTGGCCAGCGGGCCAACCTCCCCGGCGGGGTTGTACAGATAGCCCGGAGCCACGGCCCAGGAGACCTGGGACTGGGTTGCTTGCTGGATCGACATGTCGCCTCTCATCTCACTGTCCGCACCGACCACAAACCCCGCATGGGCCCGCACCGGCAACCTAGATATGTAACGCATCGCCGCGCCGCTTTTCCTGAAAATGAAAACACCTTATCTGCCTGCCCAGACACAGCAAGGCCGGCGGCGCCGACACGGGACGCTCCCCTGTCCATTTTCAGACGAGTATTGCCATGCCTCAAGACGCCCTCACCCACGCCGAACAACCCGGCGCCAGTCGCCTTCCGACGGATCGTCCGGTCGCGCCGGTACGCCAGATGGCGGCCGCGCCGCTGCTCAGCCGCGCCTTCGCCAGCCTCGACGAAGCCGTCAAGTATGCCCACGGCCAGGCCGCTTTCAAAGGTTTGAAGCGACAGTCGTCGTTTATCCTCAAGCATGCGCAAAAGGCTGAATTCACCGCGACCCAAGTGCCGGGCAGCGCCACGGCGCCCTTCGACCCGGACGACGTCTTCGGCCGGGACGCCCGCGGCCTGCCGCAGTTGCCCGAAGGTTTTATCCTCGCCGGTCTCTACTGCCAGGCCGAAACCGCCCACGAACAACTGCCGCCCCGGGAAAGTTGGCTGTACGAAAACTTTTTCAGCCCCTACGACCTGTTCGCGGGGCTCCATCACGCCCGTCGCTCACGCCCCCCGGCGCCTGGCGCACGCCCGCCAGCGTTGTTCTTCGGTAGCCCCGACGGGGCGCTACTGGCCTATCGCTGCGAGGACAGTGAACTGGAGCAGGCGCTGCTGCCCGAAGGCGCGGACTGGCAGGCACGGGCCCGGCACGCGCGCGCGCAACTGTTGAGCGGCGCACTGCCACCCCGCCAATTCGTCCGCACGATCGCCGCCGCCGGCCAGTTGCGGGTACTGCACAGCAGCTACCTGTGGAACCGTCTGGGGGCGGTCGACCCGATCCACTGGGCAGCGTTCGCCAACGCCATGCTCCCAGGACTGGGTCCGGCGTTCCTCTCGGCGGACGACGCCGCCCAGCATGCCCAACAACTGATCCAGGGCGGCACCGACAAGCAGCTCGGCGGGCTGATTTTCCAGCGCCAGGACGCGAGCTTTGTTGCCACGCTGCCGACCGCCGGCGACGACAGCCGCTTCAACAGCGCTGGCCTGTATCCGCTCACCGAAGCCGGTATTGCCAGCTTCCCCGCCGGACACCAGCTCTATGCCGTCTACCGCTCCAACATCAGCCTGTCGGCCCTCAAGGAGCAAAACAGCGGGGAATTCGACAGCCCCTTGATGCTCTCCGACCAGGAGACGCGCCTTCGACTGAAAAGCATCACCCCCGACGAGGTCCTCACCACCCTCCTCGCCCGGTCGCAGGGGGTCAGGGCGTTTTATGTGCTGATGACCAACGCCAATATCATCAAATACATGCCCAGCGGCTCCGACGAAGAGGATGCGCTGATCCCGCGCCTGTTGCCGGGCAATGACCTCAGCGATCTCAAGCAGGTGCTGCCGAGCGAGTTCATCAAGTCCCTGGCCAGGACCGGAGCACTCTACGTGGTCCGCGGCGATACCTACTGGGGCCCGCCGGGCCAGGTGCCCAGCGATTGGAAGCCCTACCCGCCAAGGCCGGCCGCGCTCCCGGCGCTGCCGGCCTTCGGGCCGTTGTGCGACAGCGCGGATGCCGCCGCCCGGTATGCCCACGAGCGCATCAATGGCCAATACCGCGACCGGCGGATCGGCTTCATCATCAGCGACAGCCACAACCGCTACGTCGCCAGCGAACCGCTGACCGCCAGGGAGCCGCTGTTTGCCACGGCCCCCCGCTTGCCCACCGGCGCCGACGGTTCACCGGCACTGCCGCCAGGCTATCGCCTGGCCGGTCTCTACTACAGTGCCGCGCTGTATCCGCAACGCTTGCCGTGCAAGGACGTCTGGATGTACCGCAACTTCTTTCTGCCCGATGAGTTGCTCGCGGCGCTCAAGCAGATCGAAGCTTATCGTCCGGACCCGAGCGCGCCGACGCTGCCCTTGTACCTGAGCACCCGCGATGGCGCGCAGTTGAAATACCTGTCGCTGGACATCCCCTTCGACAAATCCCTGCTCGCCGGCTCCGATCAAAGCTACGGCGAACGTCTGCTCAAGGGCATCCTCGACCCGCTGAACTTCATCCACGCACTGGCCGATAGCGGTGAACTGAGCGTGTTGCAGCCCAGTGAACTGTGGGGCCCGGCAGGACGAATCAACAGTGACTGGCACGCCTATCATCAGCTACCGCGGCGCGTCCTCGGGCCGCTGTTTGCCAGCGCCGACGACGCGGCGCGCCACGCCCACGGGCAGATCCCGCGCCGCTATGACAAGGTCTATGGCGGGGTGATCCTGAAGCGCGCGGACGGCCTGTTTGTCGCCAGCGCGCCACGGGTGTCAGCCACCGAAATCTTCGACCACACGCTGGTATTCCCCAACCGAAATGGTTTTCCTCTTGAAGATCACACCCTTGTCGGGACCTATAACTCCCGCCTGGGCAGCCTGGATTTTTCCGTGCCGGAGACTGAAGGCCGGCTTTACCTGAACCTGTTTCCGACCTGGGATATCTATCGGGCGATCAAGGACCACTCGATCCCGTTGCGCTATTTCTCGGGGCAGGACGGGGCGCTGATCCGCTACACCAGCCGACATTCTCCGGCCGAAGTCGATCTGTTCAAGCAGTTGTCGCCTGCGCCGGCGAACCCGCTGAACCTGATGGACAATCCCACCGAGCAGCGTTTCAAGAGCGGCAAGGACGAAGACAAGGGCGCCATACTGACGTTTGTCCGTGACCTGACCAAAACCGGTGAGCTGCGCGTACTGGTCAGTGGCCGCGAGATCTGGACAGCCGTCGGCAAAGTGCTGTCGATTCACGATACCGCCGCCGGAGTGCGTGTCGACACCGACAAGACGCTCTTCGCCACCTATGCCCCCGCGTTCAGCCCGGTGTTCATGGCGTCCCTGGATGCCGTGCAGCATGCGCTCAGGCACATCAGCCCGAGCACCGAGCGCAGCTTCGGTTTGATTTTCCGCAAAACCGAGAAGGTGTTCGTCGCGACCCTCCCCATCAGCGATATCAGCTCGCACTTCGACAGCGATCTGATCCTCCCACCGGAGATGGCGGTCCTCAATCTGCTCCCCGGCTATAGCATCGATGGCCTCTATGTGGCGATCGCCTGGCTGGACAAGCTGCCCGGCGACAGGGCCTACCAGCATTTCATTTCCGCCAGGCACTTGGCCCACGCCATCAAGACCGCGCGGGAAACGGCGCTGGTGCCCGGACACCGGAGCGCGACCAATCTGTACCTGGCGACCGCCGATGGCGCCCTGTTGAACTACCAGGTGCCGCTGGTTCCCGATAAGGACGAAGTGATCCGCGGCAGCCTCTTTCACAACAACGGCGGCGACACCCAGGAGCAACTGGAAAACGGCTCGCTGTCCGGCCGGGACTACGTTCGGCGCGTGGCGGCGAGCGGTAAATTGAGTGTGGTGCGGGCCGGTACGGTGTGGCGTCAGACCGGTCCGGTGAGTGCCACCTGGGAACTCACCGACGTCGCCACAAGCGACGCGCAGCGCTATGTCCTCAGCCCGCTGTTCGCCCACGCCGACGATGCCGCCCTGTATACCCATGGCCAGATTGGCCAGGGTCGAGGCGCGCTGTTGGTCAACGCGATCTATCGCACCTCCGCCCCCGACGGTTATGTCACCCTTGAGCCTTTCGTCGATGGCCAGGCGATCAAGGTCACCCGCCCCCTGGCGGATCCGAAGACCCAGGCGCTGGAACAGCAGCGCCTTGAGTTGACCTTGGGCAAGACACCGCTCGACAGCATTCACTATGCCAAGCCGCTCGACCCGAGCCGCTACCAGACCGACGACAGCCCCCCTGTCGACTTCCTTGCCGTCGAGGATATCTGCTTCGTCACCAAGACTCTGCTGGCCGACAACTTGTTCCTCAATGGCCTCTACTACTCCACCCAGGAAGGCGCCCTGCTCAAGTACGAGCCTCAGGACTCAAGCGCACAACGTGAGTTGTGCACACCGCTCGAAGCGGACCCGGATGCTGCCAAAAGCCTGACCCCGCCACAGCTCCACCTGGTCAATGTGGTCGCCGGGGCCGGCAAGCTGAGCGTGTTGCAAACCAGTCGGCTGTGGCCGGAACCCGGGCCGATCGATGCCAGCTGGACGCCGACCTGGGCCCTCGCCGCGCGACACCCGCGCGCCACGCGGGAGCTGGTACCGCCGCTGATCAACAGTTTCAATATCGGCGGTGTCGGCGCCACCGATGTGATCGACCCGCAACGGCCGTTACCCGTGGTGATCGCCCCGCTGGAGCTGAAACCCAGGGATCGAATCGACCTGTATTGGGGCAACCATCCCGACCCGGTCGCCAGCCATACGCAAGACAGCACACCCGGTGCCAGCCACCTGACCCTGCGGGTCGACACCCGCTGGATCATGTCGGCGCCAGAGCTGACGGTACGCTACGTCCTCACGCCTTTTCCCGGCGGCACACCGGAAAGCGCCGAGACCCGTGTACGGATCAAGCTGGACGTACCTGGCGACCCGGACAGCCAATCCGCGACGCCCACCGTCAACGACAAGCTCGAACTGCCGGTGATCCTGCCGCCCGGGGTGATCGAAGACCCGGAAGGCGTCAGTGTGGTGGTCAAGCGCTATACGAACATGGCCGCCGGCGACACGATCACGGTGTCCTGGCACGGGCGCCTGGTGCAACACCCGCCCCTGGCCGCGCCGAGCGACGAAGTGCTGGTGCCGATCGATCCGAATATTATCCGCGAGGCCGGCAACTCCGACGCAATCATCGTGCGTTACGAGATACGTGATGAGGTCAACAACTGGTCGCGCTGGTCACGCCCGGCCCTGGTGGAAGTCGCTATCGGCGATCCGGACCTGCGCCCGCCGGTGGTCCCGCGAGCCCAGGGCATGCAACTGAACCTGGACGCACTCAATGGCGCCGACGTGCAGACCCTGGTGCTGCGCTATGAAGGCATGAGCAGCGCCCAGACCCTGCGCCTGTTGGTCGAACGGGAAACCGCCCTCGGCGCGACACTGCCGGCGTACAGCGCGGTGATGCCCGGCCATGACAGCGACGGGTTCGTGTCCTTCGAGGTACCACACGAGCAGTTCCTCCTGATCATCCGGGGACAGGCGCGGTTCTACTACTATGTCGAAGCGCCCAACCAGCCGATACGCCGCTCCAGGAGCCTGCCGTTGCAGATCAGCGGCCGCGCCCTGACGCTCAAGCCCCCCCGGGTGCCCGTCGCCGAAGCCAACGGCAACGTGCTCGACCCGACGCAAACCGGGGTCATTGCCCGGGTCGAGCCCTACTCGTTCATCGCCACGGGCCAGAGCGTGACCCTGATCTGGCTCGGCACCAGAGCCACCGGCCTGGAAATCCGTCACGAACAGACCAAACCCGTTATCGAGACCGACCAGGACATCGACTTCACGATCCCCGACGAGCAGGTCAGCGTGCTGGCCGGTGGCTCCGTGGTCGTGCGCTATGAAGTCCGGACCATCGCCCCGGAGCCCGTGGTTTCCCAGGCGCTGCTGTTGCCGGTCAGCGCCAACCCGCTGGATCTGCCCGCGCCCAAGGTGCTGGAGGCCCATGACACACTGCTGTTCCCGTTGCAGGCGCTGATGGGCGCGACGATCCGGGTCAGCTATGCCATGAAGCCCCGCGACAGTATCCAGGCCTACTGGCGCGGTACGCCCGGCGCCGGGAGCCCCATCATCGACGCCAAGCCCGGCAGCACCAGCGGCCAGGTCGACTTTGCCGTGCCCGCCACGGCGGTCAGCGCCAATATCGGCAAACGTGTGGAGATCGGCTATACCGTCACCCGCGATGGCATCCCCGCGCCATCGGAGAAACTGCTGCTGGACGTCCTGCCCATCGGCCAGGAGGACCTGCCCACGCCTTTCGTGCATCAGGCGCCGGACAATCAGATCCTCGACCTCAACACCTTCAGCGGCGATGCCATCATCGAGATCAGGAAATGGCCGCATATCCAGCTCGGCCAACGGGTCTGGTTGCGCGGCGAAGGCACCCTGGCCAACGGTCGGCCTCACACCCTGGTGATTTGGGACGCCCGGGAAATCCCCTCGATCGCGGACGCCTTCGACGACCCCGTACCGCGCGGGGAGCTTGATCAATTGAAAGACCTGAGCGGCCTGACCTTTACCTTCAAGGTGGCGTTCGACGGCAGCGCCGACGAATCGACCGCCCTGACCTTCCCCCGACTGCGCCTGGTGCTGCGGGCCAAACAGCGGGTGCCGGAGCTGGTCTTCGACAGCCACCCCGTCAGCCTGCCCGGCAAGATCTACCTGATCCCCTGTCACCCACAGATACTGCCGGCCTTCGGCCCCGACACGACGACCCAACGCGTGGCCAGTGGCGGCGTGCCCGGCTATCACTACAGTAGCGACAGCCCGCAAATCGCCGTGGTCGACAGCCACGGCAAGGTCAGCGTGCGTGGCAATGGCAAGACCCACATCCGGGTCAGCGACAGCGCCGGGCAGCGCAAAAGCTACGAGGTCAGCGTCAGCGGCGTGGTCCAGTGCTACAACCTCGGCGAGGGCAGCAGCGACGAAACCCTGCGCAAGGCCCGACAAAAAGGCCTGAGCGTCCCGTCGCTGGAGGAACTGATCAGCATCCGCACAGCCTACGGCAAGCGTTGGCCGTTGCAGTCGCCGCTCAAGCCGAAAACCTGGTCATCGACCACCAAGACTCCGTTGGGACTGGTGCATGCGGTACTCGACATGACCTTGACCGTGATCGAGCCGGAACGCCCCTATATCAAGATCACCCCCGGCCTGAGCCTGATCTATGAAGCCAGCGGCCTGGGCATCGGGCCCGCGCGGCGGCTCGACTGCAAGAAAGCCCGGGGCCTGCCCGAGGATGCCAGGGAACTGGAACGACCGCGGGTCGAGGCGGCCCTGGACGACGGCCAGGGGTTGTTGCCGGCCAGCGCCCTCGACGCGCCCGTCGCGGTGACCTTCCCGGTCTGGACAAACCCCACCACCGACGAGACCTATCAGTTGCTCTGGGGCGCGGAACTGCTCGGCAGCCCAGTGTTCATCGCTCCGGGCGACAACCCCGGTGACCCGCTGAGCCTGGACATTCCCGTCGAGGCCCTGACCCACGGCCGCCATGAACTCAGGTATCGGGCGTACGACACCATCAGTCAGGCCTCGACGGATTCGTTCCCGACCCTGATCGAGGTCGACCGCGAAAAACCCGGCCAGCCGTTGCTCGGAGCCATGGCCTTTCCACCCCAGGTCAACGATGGCCTGACCTCGGCGGAGCTGACCGAGCTGGGCAATGTGCTGCCGGGCACCATCGCCAGCTACAACGGTTTCGCGGTCGGCGACCAGGTGACCACCTTCTGGGGCGATATCGAGGGACCGGGGATGCGGGTCATGGAGCTCAAGACCATCGTCATCGAGTTTCCCCGCGCCTTCCTCGCCTCACTCGGGGCGGATGCCGATTGGCCGGTGACCTACCGGATCCAGGACCGGGCGGGCAATCTGTCGGACCGTTCGGAAGCGATCACCGTCAAGCTGCGCCTGTCAGGCGGCGAGCGTCCCGAACTGGTGTTCGACCCGCGTCCCGTCACCCTCAGCGGCAAGATCTACCTGATCCCCAGCCATCCAACGGTGTTGCCGGCCTTCGGCCCGACGACATCGGTTCGGCGCCAGGCCAGCGGCGGTACCCCCGGGTATACCTACACCTCGGGCAACCCGGCGATTGCCGTGGTCGACGCATCGGGCCTGGTCACGGTGCGCGGCAACGGCAGTACCACCATCACCGTGCGCGACAGCGGCGGACAGACGAAAAGCTACAGCCTGTCGGTCAGCGGCGTCATTCATTGCCATGGGTTGGGACTGGGCACATTCGCGAATATGCAGGCCAAGGCCAACGCCGGGCATCGGCGGCTGCCGACTCGCGCCGAGCTCGCCGATATCCATCGCCTCTACGCCAGCCGCTGGCCCTTGGCTGCCCAGCGCGAATGGCTGCCAGAGACCCCGCGGGAAGCCGAGTCGACGACGTTGAAGGATTTCGGCCTGACCTGGTCCACCGACCGGGCGACCGCGGTGCCGCCGATCAAGTACTACGTGACGCACCTGCCCAGCGGTAAGGAGTCGATCCTGTTCGATCTCAGTAACGCCTATGGCCTCGGCCTGAGCTGAGCCGAAGCCCTCACTCAGGCGTGAACACACACCCTGTGGGAGCGGAGCTTGCCCGCGAAACTTTTAGCGGTCTCCCGGCCCTATTCGCGGGCAAGCTCCGCCCCCACACCACACCCCATGCCCAACCCCGATCAACCCGCCGGAGGCCCCGTGGCCCCCGGCAATTCCTGCCCCATTGACCCCCGTCAATACCACCCGCTGGCTATTTGCCCATGCTTGCCTGGCTTTTAGTCTGCCTATAACTCCAGATCCCGCGAATGCAAGAGCGCCGGCCGGGTCTGAACCGTGGATGGGGAACCATGAACACTTCAATCAGTACCGCCTACAACTACAAGGTGGTCCGCCAATTCGCCATTATGACGGTGATATGGGGCATCGTCGGCATGGGGCTCGGGGTTTTCCTCGCCGCCCAATTGGTCTGGCCCGAACTCAACTTCAACCTGCCGTGGACCAGCTTCGGCCGCCTACGCCCGTTGCACACCAACGCGGTGATCTTCGCCTTCGGTGGCTGTGCACTGTTCGCCAGTTCCTACTACTCGGTGCAACGCACCTGCCAGACCCAGCTGTTTGCGCCGAAGATCGCGGCGTTCACCTTCTGGGGCTGGCAACTGGTGATCCTCCTGGCGGCCATCAGCCTGCCGCTGGGCTACACCAGTTCCAAGGAATACGCCGAACTGGAATGGCCGATCGATATCCTGATCACCATCGTCTGGGTCGCCTACGCCATCGTGTTCTTCGGCACGTTGGCGAAGCGCACCACCAAGCACATCTATGTCGGTAACTGGTTTTTCGGCGCCTTCATCATCACCGTGGCGATCCTGCATATCGTCAACAACCTGGAACTGCCGGTCAGCCTGACCAAGTCCTACTCGATCTACTCCGGCGCGACCGACGCCATGGTCCAGTGGTGGTATGGGCATAACGCGGTGGGCTTCTTCCTGACCGCCGGCTTCCTCGGGATGATGTACTACTTCGTGCCGAAACAGGCCGAGCGCCCGGTGTACTCCTATCGCCTGTCCATCGTCCATTTCTGGGCGCTGATCACCCTGTACATCTGGGCCGGCCCGCACCACCTGCACTACACCGCCCTGCCGGACTGGGCCCAGTCCCTGGGCATGGTGATGTCGCTGATCCTCCTGGCCCCGAGCTGGGGCGGCATGATCAACGGCATGATGACCCTCTCCGGCGCCTGGCATAAGCTGCGCAGCGACCCGATCCTGCGCTTTTTGGTGGTGTCCCTGGCGTTCTACGGCATGTCGACCTTCGAAGGGCCGATGATGGCGATCAAGACCGTCAACGCCCTCTCCCACTACACCGACTGGACCATCGGCCACGTTCACGCCGGGGCGCTGGGCTGGGTGGCGATGATCTCCATCGGCGCGCTGTACCACATGATCCCGAAAATCTTCGGCCGCCCGCAGATGCACAGCATCGGCCTGATCAACGCGCACTTCTGGCTCGCGACCATTGGCACCGTACTCTACATCGCCTCGATGTGGGTCAACGGCATCGCCCAGGGCCTGATGTGGCGCGCGGTCAACGAAGACGGCACGCTGACCTACTCCTTCGTCGAAACCCTGGTGGCCAGCCACCCCGGCTACGTCGTCCGGCTGATCGGCGGGGCAATCTTCTTCAGCGGCATGTTGCTGATGGCCTACAACACCTGGCGCACCGTGCGCGGCGCGCAACCCGTCGCCGTAACCGCCGCCGCGCAGATGGCCTGAGGAGCTCGTCATGAAACACGAAGTGATTGAAAAGAACGTCGGCCTACTGATGCTGCTGATGGTGCTGGCCGTGAGCATTGGCGGCCTGACGCAGATCGTCCCGTTGTTCTTCCAGGACGTCACCAACAAGCCGGTGGAAGGTATGAAGCCCTACACCGCGCTGCAACTGGAAGGCCGCGATATCTACATCCGCGAAGGCTGCGTCGGCTGCCACTCGCAGATGATCCGCCCGTTCCGCGCCGAAACCGAACGCTACGGGCACTACTCGGTGGCCGGTGAAAGCGTCTGGGACCACCCCTTCCTCTGGGGCTCCAAGCGCACCGGACCGGACCTGGCGCGAGTCGGCGGCCGCTACTCGGAAGACTGGCACCGCGCGCACCTGTACAACCCGCGCAACGTGGTACCGGAGTCGAAAATGCCGGCCTACCCCTGGCTGGTGGCCAACCCGCTGGACAGCAGCCTGACCGAAACCAAGCTGCGGGCCATGCGGACCCTTGGCGTGCCCTATACCGACGACGATATCGCCGGCGCCGTGACCAGCCTCAAGGGCAAGAGCGAGATGGACGCCCTGGTCGCCTACCTGCAAGTGCTCGGCACTGCGATCAAGAGCAAGAGGTGAATCATGGAAATGAGTACCGGAATGATCCGTGGCCTCGGCACCCTGGTGGTGTTTATCGCCTTTGTCGGCCTGGCCCTCTGGGTGTTCAACGCCAAGCGCGCTCCCGAGTTCGCCGAGGCCTGCATGCTGCCCTTCGCCGATGACGAGCCGCTTCCCGCCCCCCCTGAAGATCCCACTGCAACAAGGAGCACCCGGCCATGACCACCTTCTGGAGTGCGTATATCTGCGTACTGACCATCGGCAGCCTGATCGGCCTGACCTGGCTGCTGATCGGCACGCGCAAGGGTGAAACCAAGGGCAGCGTCGACCAGACCATGGGCCACAGCTTCGACGGCATCGAGGAGTACGACAATCCGCTGCCGCAGTGGTGGTTCATGCTGTTCGCCGGGACCCTGGTGTTTGCCGTCGGCTACCTGATCCTCTATCCCGGCCTGGGCAACTGGAAAGGTATCCTGCCCGGCTACGAGAACGGCTGGACCGGCGTTCACGAGTGGGAAAAGGAGATGGACAAGGCCGATGCCAAGTTTGGGCCGATCTTCGCCAAATTCGCGGCCATGCCCGTGGAAGAAGTGGCCAAGGACCCGCAAGCGCTGAAAATGGGTGGGCGCCTGTTCGCCTCCAACTGCTCGGTGTGCCATGGATCGGACGCCAAGGGCGCCTATGGTTTCCCGAACCTGGTGGAAACCACCTGGCGCTGGGGCGGCAGTGCCGACACCATCAAGCAGACCATCATGGGCGGGCGTATCGCGGCAATGCCGGCCTGGGGTGAAATCCTCGGCGAGGACGGTGTGAAGAATGTCGCCGCCTATGTCCATCATGAGCTGGGCCACCTGCCGTTGCCCGAAGGCAGCGACGCCAACCTGCAAGCCGGCCAGCAGATCTTCAGCAGCAATTGCGTGGCCTGCCACGGCCCTGAAGGCAAGGGCACCCAGGCCATGGGCGCGCCGAACCTGACCCGGCCCGCCGGGCTCATCTACGGCAGCAGCCTGGCGCAATTGCAGCAGACCATCCGCCATGGCCGCCAGGGCCATATGCCGGCCCAGAGCGAAATGCTCGGCAACGATAAAGTGCAGTTGCTCGCCGCTTATGTGTTCAGCCTCTCCCACGGCAATCAAGGAGAAAGCAAAGCCCAATAAACACCGGATATTTCCTGCCGCATCGATCAGGATGCGGCAGTTCCCTGCCTGTACGCGACCCAGTGTCGCACCTCTCCTTTAGTCCGCCTACCCACTCCCGGGAATCGGTACTAAGCTTTGCAAACTTCGATCAAACCGTATCCCCTCGCCCGCCGGTCGATTCCGGCCTTTTCGAGGGCGCGCTTTGACCTTACACCGAGCATGGAAAGGCCGCAGAATCAGCGTCGCACGGTATTGACCGAGGTCATGGCGCGTTGCAATGACCCTACATTTTATCCATACTTGCGGCCGATTTTACTTCTAATAAATATACCCAAACCGTGGAACCTTAGAATGAGCACAGCAATCAGTCCGACTGCTTATAACTATAAGGTAGTCCGCCAGTTCGCCATCATGACGGTGGTCTGGGGGATCCTTGGCATGGGGCTCGGTGTATTCATCGCCTCGCAACTGGTCTGGCCGGAGTTGAATTTCGGCCTGCCGTGGACGAGTTTTGGACGCCTGCGCCCGCTGCACACCAACCTGGTGATCTTCGCCTTCGGTGGTTGTGCATTGTTTGCCACCTCCTACTATGTCGTGCAGCGAACCTGCCAGGTACGACTGATCTCCGACGGCCTCGCGGCCTTCCACTTCTGGGGCTGGCAGGCGGTGATCGTCGGCGCCGGGATCACCCTGCCCCTGGGTTACACCACCACCAAGGAATACGCCGAACTGGAATGGCCGCTGGCTATCCTGCTGGCGATTGTCTGGGTGGTCTACGCCCTGGTTTTTTTCGGCACCATCATCAAGCGCAAGACCAAGCACATCTATGTCGGCAACTGGTTCTACGGTGCGTTCATCATCGTCACGGCGATGCTCCACATCGTGAACCACATCTCGCTGCCGGTGAGCTTCTTCAAGTCCTACTCGGCCTATGCCGGGGCAACCGATGCGATGATCCAGTGGTGGTACGGCCACAACGCCGTGGGTTTCTTCCTGACCACCGGCTTTCTCGGGATGATGTACTACTTCGTGCCGAAACAGGCCGAACGGCCGATCTACTCCTATCGCCTGTCCATCGTGCACTTCTGGGCGCTGATCACCCTGTACATCTGGGCCGGCCCGCACCACCTGCACTACACCGCCCTGCCGGACTGGGCCCAGTCCCTGGGCATGGCGATGTCGATCATCCTCCTGGCCCCGAGCTGGGGCGGCATGATCAACGGCATGATGACCCTCTCGGGCGCCTGGCATAAGCTGCGCACCGACCCGATCCTGCGATTCCTGGTGGTGTCCCTGGCGTTCTACGGCATGTCGACCTTCGAAGGACCGATGATGGCGATCAAGACCGTCAACTCGTTGTCCCACTACACCGACTGGACCATCGGCCACGTGCATGCCGGGGCCCTGGGCTGGGTGGCGATGATCTCCATCGGCTCGCTGTACCACATGATCCCGAAAATCTTCGGCCGTCCGCAGATGCACAGCGTCGGGCTGATCAACGTGCACTTCTGGCTCGCGACCATCGGCACCGTGCTCTACATCGCCTCGATGTGGGTCAACGGCATCACCCAGGGCCTGATGTGGCGCGCGATCAACGACGACGGCACCCTGACCTATTCCTTCGTCGAAGCGCTGCAGGCCAGCCACCCCGGCTATATCGTCCGCGCCATCGGCGGTGCGTTCTTCGCCAGTGGCATGCTGTTCATGGCCTACAACGTGTTCCGTACCGTTCGCGCCTCGGACCCGGCTGAAGCTGAAGCCGCCGCTCAGATCGCTGTCGCTGGAGCTCACTGATGAAGCACGAAGTAGTCGAGAAGAATATCGGCCTGCTGGCCTTCTTCATGGTCATCGCCGTGAGCATTGGCGGCCTGACCCAGATCGTCCCGCTGTTCTTCCAGGACGTCACCAACAAGCCGGTCGAGGGCATGAAGCCACGTCCGGCGCTGGAACTGGAAGGTCGTGACATCTTTATCGCCAACGGTTGTGTCGGCTGCCACTCGCAGATGATCCGCCCGTTCCGCGCCGAGACCGAACGCTACGGACACTACTCGGTGGCCGGTGAAAGCGTCTGGGACCACCCGTTCCTCTGGGGCTCCAAGCGTACCGGGCCGGACTTGGCCCGGGTCGGCGGGCGTTACTCCGATGACTGGCACCGCGCGCACCTGTACAACCCGCGCAACGTGGTGCCCGAGTCGAAAATGCCGGCTTATCCGTTCCTGGTGGAAAACAAGCTCGACGGCAAGGACACCGCGAAGAAAATGGAAGTCCTGCGCACCCTCGGCGTGCCTTACACCGACGAAGACATCGCCGGGGCCAAGGATGCCGTGAAGGGCAAGACCGAAATGGACGCGCTGGTGGCCTACTTGCAAGGCCTGGGCACCATCATCAAAAGCAAACGGTGATCTGGATGGATATCGGGATGATTCGTGGCCTGGGCACCCTGGTGGTGATGGTGGCCTTTATCGGCCTGGCGCTGTGGGTGTTCAGCCCGCGGCGCAAGTCGGAATTCGAGGACGCGACCTTGCTGCCTTTCGCGGATGACCCCGAAGCCATCAAGCAGGTCGAAAAAGCGTCTAGGAGTAACAAAGAATGACTACGTTCTGGAGTCTGTACGTCACAGTCCTCAGCCTGGGTACCATCTTCGCCCTGACCTGGTTGCTGCTGTCCACCCGCAAGGGCCAGCGCGCCGAGCAGACCGACGAGACGGTTGGCCACTCCTTCGACGGTATCGAGGAGTATGATAACCCGCTGCCCAAATGGTGGTTCATGCTGTTCGTCGGCACCATCGTCTTTGCCCTCGGCTATCTGGCCCTGTACCCGGGCCTGGGCAATTGGAAAGGCCTGCTGCCGGGTTACAATTACCTCGACAACGATAAGCAGACCCCCTTCGCCAACGGCCAGAACGGCTGGACCGGCGTACACGAGTGGGAAAAGGAAATGGCCCGCTCGGATGCCAAGTTCGGGCCGATCTTCGCCAAGTACGCGGCCATGCCCATCGAGGACGTGGCCAAGGACCCGCAAGCGCTGAAGATGGGCGCGCGCCTGTTCGCCTCCAACTGCTCGGTGTGCCACGGTTCCGACGCCAAGGGCGCCTATGGCTTCCCCAACCTGACCGACGAAGACTGGCGCTGGGGCGGCGAGCCGGAAACCATCAAGACCACCATCATGGGCGGTCGCCATGCGGTGATGCCGGCCTGGGCCGAGGTCATTGGTGAGCAAGGCGTGGCCGATGTCGCCTCGTTCGTGCTGACCAACCTCGACGGCCGCAAGCTGCCGGAAGGCGCCAAGGCCGACCCGGTGGCGGGGCAGAAACTCTTCGCCACCAACTGCGTGGCTTGCCACGGTCCTGAAGGCAAGGGCACCCCGGCCATGGGTGCGCCGAACCTGACGCACCCGGCGGCCTTCATCTACGGTTCGAGCTTCGCGCAGCTGCAACAGACCATCCGTTATGGTCGCCAGGGGCAGATGCCGGCCCAGGCCCAGTTGCAGGGCAACGACAAGGTTCACTTGCTCGCCGCCTATGTCTACAGCCTGTCCCAAGGTGACAACAAGCCCGCTGAATAAGTGCGTTTGAGCAACAACAGACGGCCCCGCCAGCACAACTGGCGGGGCCGTTTTGATTACCCGCGGCCGGTGTTCAGCACACCGTAAACACCCCGCCGACCGGGTAATCGGAGCTCGCCATAGCCTGCGCCAATCCGCCCCCGTCCACGATCAATCATCTATAGTCAATTGACCTGGATCATGCTTTGTTACATCCACTACACCATACTGAGCGCTGACCCAACGCGACCAAAGGTCGCACCCTTGGAGCACAGGGACCGGCGTATCATTGAGCCACTGCACTACTCTTTCTGATCGCGGTCGGCACGTACTGACCGAGGCATTTCCCCCTGCCGTGGGACGCAATGATGAGCAACCAGATTCCGCTACACGACGTCACGCCACCTGCCAAACCCGCCAACGCAACCGTCGACCTCTACGCGTCGCGAGAGAAAATCTACACCCGAGCCTTCACTGGCCTGTTCCGCAACCTGCGCATGGCCGGTGGTGCCGCCTTGTTCCTGCTGTACTTCGGTACTGTGTGGCTGGACTGGGGCGGTCACCAGGCGGTGTGGTGGAACCTGCCCGAGCGCAAGTTCTTCATCTTCGGCGCGACCTTCTGGCCCCAGGACTTTATCCTGCTCTCGGGCCTGTTGATCATCGCCGCCTTCGGCCTGTTCTTCATCACCGTCTATGCCGGGCGGGTCTGGTGCGGCTATACCTGCCCGCAAAGCGTCTGGACCTGGATCTTCATGTGGTGCGAGAAGGTCACCGAAGGCGACCGCAACCAACGCATCAAGCTCGACAAGGCGCCCATGGGCGCGAATAAATTCCTGCGCAAACTCGCCAAGCACAGCCTGTGGCTGCTGATCGGCTTTGTCACCGGCATGACCTTTGTTGGCTACTTCTCGCCGATTCGCGAACTGATGATCAGCTTCTTCACCGGCGAGGCCGATGGCTGGTCGTATTTCTGGGTCGGTTTCTTCACCCTCGCCACCTACGGCAACGCCGGCTGGCTGCGCGAGCAGGTGTGCATCTACATGTGCCCCTATGCGCGCTTCCAGAGCGTGATGTTCGACAAGGACACCCTGATCGTCTCCTACGACCCGCGCCGGGGCGAAGACCGTGGCCCGCGCAAGAAAGGCGCCGACTACAAGGCCCAGGGCCTGGGCGACTGCATCGACTGCACGATGTGCGTGCAGGTCTGCCCCACCGGCATCGACATCCGCGACGGCCTGCAGATCGAGTGCATCGGTTGCGCCGCCTGCATCGACGCCTGCGACAGCATCATGGACAAGATGCAGTACCCGCGCGGGCTGATCAGCTACACCACCGAACACAACCTTTCCGGACAGAAAACCCATAAGCTGCGGCCACGCCTGATCGGTTATGCGCTGGTCCTGCTGACCATGATCGGCCTGTTGGTGGCGGCGTTCTTCATGCGCCCACTGGTGGGCTTCGACGTCAGCAAGGACCGGGTGCTGTACCGCGAGAATGCCCAGGGGCGGATCGAAAACGTCTACAGCCTGAAGATCATGAACAAGGATCAGCGCGACCACACCTATGTCCTCGACGCCAGCGGCTTGCCCGACCTGAAACTGCAGGGCAAGCGCGAAATCCACGTGGCCGCCGGCGAGATTTTCAGTATGCCGATGGAGCTGTCCAGCGCCCCCGAGCAACTGCCGTCGAGTACCAACGAGGTGAAATTCACCTTGCGCGACGCCGATAACGACAGCGTTCATATTGAAGCCAAGAGCCGATTCATCGGCCCGCAAATCCGTTAAGGAAAGACACGATGCCCGCAGCCACTGCCGCAAGCCCTTGGTACAAGCACCTCTGGCCCTGGATCCTGATCGGGATCATGGCCTGCTCGGTGACCCTGACCCTGTCGATGGTGACCATTGCGGTGAAGAACCCGGACAACCTGGTCAACGACAACTACTACGAGGCTGGCAAGGGCATCAACCGCTCCCTGGACCGCGAACTGCTGGCCCAGAGCCTGAAGCTGCATGCCAGTGTGCATCTGGATGAAGTCACCGGCGAAGTCGACTTGCGCCTGCGGGGCAACAGCCAGCCGGCCAGCGTCGAGCTGAACCTGATCTCGCCAACCCAGCCGGAGAAGGACCGCAAGGTCACCCTGAACCGCAGCGCCAGCGAACCGGGGCGCTATATCGGGCAACTGGCCGACAAGATCGAAGGCCGGCGCTTCGTCGAGTTGCTGGGGGTCGAAGGCGACAAGACCTGGCGTCTGTTCGAAGAAGAGCAGATCAGCCAGGACAAGGACCTGAAGCTGGGCGACGAACCGCTGCAAGGCGCCGAAGACCTGAGCAAATAAATACGATCCGCTTCTGTAGGAGCCGGCTTGCTGGCGATGGCGATCTCACAGTCGATATCTCTATCGCCAGGTAAACCGCTATCGCCAGCAAGCCGGCTCCTACAGTGACCAATGGCGCCTATGACAACCCCCATACCCTGCTACCACTGCGCCCTGCCCGTCCCCTCCGGCAGTCGCTTCACCGCTGTCGTGCTGGGCGAGCCCCGCGAGTTCTGCTGCCCGGGTTGCCAGGCGGTGGCCCAGGCGATTGTCGCCGGCGGCCTGGAACACTATTACAGCCATCGCAGTGAAACCTCGGCCAACCCCGAGAGCCTGCCGGTGCAATTACGGGACGAACTGGCGCTGTACGATCGCGCCGATGTGCAGCAACCTTTCGTCCGCCACGACGGCGAGCTCGCCGAAGCCACCCTGCTGATGGAAGGCATCAGTTGCGCCGCCTGCGGCTGGCTGATCGAGAAACACCTGCTCGGCCTGCCCGCCATGGCCGAGGCGCGGCTGAACCTGTCCAATCACCGCCTGCAAGTACGCTGGGCAGACCGCCAACTGCCGTTGAGCCAGATCCTCGGCGAACTGCGTCATATCGGCTATGCCGCACACCCCTATCAGGCCGACCAGGCCAGCGAACAGCTCGCCAGCGAAAACCGCAAATCCCTGCGCCAACTGGGCCTGGCTGGCCTGCTGTGGTTCCAGGCAATGATGGCGACCATGGCGACCTGGCCGGAATTCAATATCGACCTCAGCCCGGAACTGCACACCATTCTGCGCTGGGTGGCGTTGTTCCTGACCACGCCCATTGTATTCTATAGCTGTGCGCCGTTCTTTCGCGGCGCCTTTCGCGACCTGCGCACCCGCCACCTGACCATGGATGTCTCGGTCTCGCTGGCCATCGGCAGCGCCTACTGCGCCGGAATCTGGACCGCGATCAGCGGGGTCGGCGAACTCTACTTCGATGCCGTGGGCATGTTCGCCCTGTTCCTGCTGGCCGGTCGCTACCTGGAGCGCCGCGCCCGTGAACGCACCGCCGCGGCCACCGCGCAACTGGTCAACCTGCTGCCGGCGTCCTGCCTGCGCCTGGGAGCCGACGGCCAGAGCGAACGCATCCTGCTCAGTGAGCTGCGCCTGGGTGAGCGGGTGCTGGTGCATCCTGGCGCCGTGCTGCCGGCCGACGGGCGGATTGTCGAAGGCCAGTCGAGCATCGACGAATCCCTGCTGACCGGCGAGTACCTGCCACAGCCGCGCACCGCCGGGGATACGGTCACTGCCGGCACCCTGAACGTCGAGAGCGCGTTGACCGTCGAGGTCCTGGCTCTCGGCCAGGACACCCGTCTGTCCGCCATCGTCCGCCTGCTAGACCGCGCCCAGAGCGAAAAGCCGCGCCTGGCGCAGATCGCCGACCGCGCCGCGCAGTGGTTCCTGCTGTTCTCGTTGATCGCCGCGGCGGTCATTGGCCTGGTCTGGTGGCAACTGGATCCGACCCGGGCCTTCTGGATCGTGCTGGCGATGCTGGTCGCTACCTGCCCCTGCGCACTGTCGCTGGCCACCCCCACCGCCCTGACCGCCGCCACCGGCACCCTGCACAAACTCGGCCTGCTGCTGACCCGCGGCCATGTGCTCGAAGGCCTGAACCAGGTCGATACGGTGATTTTCGACAAGACCGGCACCCTCACCGAAGGCCGCCTGACCCTGCGCTCGATCCGCCCGCTGCGCGAGCTGGACAGCGAGCGCTGTCTGAGCCTCGCCGCCGCCCTGGAAAACCGTTCCGAACACCCGATTGCCCGCGCCTTCGGCCGGGCCCCGCAAGCCGCCGAAGAGGTGCATGGCACACCCGGACTGGGCCTTGAAGGCCGGGTCGGTGAACAGTTGCTGCGCATCGGTCAGGCGGCGTTTGTCTGCGAACTCGGCGCGTTTCCCCTACCGCCGACGCCAGACGAAGCCGGACAATGGCTGCTGCTGGGCGATACTCGCGGGCCACTGGCCTGGTTTGTCCTCGACGACCGCCTGCGTGACGACGCCCCGGCCTTGCTGGCAGCCTGCCGGGCGCGGGGCTGGCGCACGCTGCTGCTGTCCGGTGACAGCTCGCCAATGGTCGCCAGCGTCGCCGCCGAACTGGGCATCGACGAGGCCCGTGGCGGCCTGCGCCCGGACGACAAGTTGCAGGTGCTGCGGGACTTGCATCGCCAGGGGCACAAGGTGCTGATGCTCGGTGACGGCGTGAATGACGTCCCGGTCCTGGCCGCCGCCGATATCAGCGTGGCCATGGGCTCGGCCACCGACCTGGCCAAGACCAGCGCCGACGCGGTGCTGCTGTCCAATCGCCTGGGCGCCCTGGTGCAAGCCATCAACCTCGCCCGGCGGACCCGGCGGATCATCATCGAGAACCTGATCTGGGCCAGCCTGTACAATGGCCTGATGTTGCCGTTCGCCGCCCTCGGCTGGATCACCCCGGTGTGGGCCGCGATCGGCATGTCCATCAGCTCGCTGACCGTGGTGCTCAATGCCTTGCGCCTGACGCGCCTGCCCGGCGCGCCGACGCTCACGACCACGCCAGATACCCGCCCGCTGCCGGCCTGAGCCGCGCGGACATGGAGTTCCCATGCCAGCTCTGTACATCATGATCCCCGCCGCGCTGCTGATCGTGGCCATCGCCGTCTATATCTTCTTCTGGGCCGTGGACAGCGGCCAGTACGACGACCTCGAAGGCCCGGCGCACAGCATCCTGTTCGACGACCAGGACCCGAAGCACACCGCCGCCGTCGAAGAGACCCAGCCCGCCAAGGACAAGCACGACAAGGCGCCTCCCCGTGCTTGAACTGGCGCCCCTGCTGGTTTCAGCGGTGATTCTCGGCCTGCTCGGCGGTGGTCATTGCCTGGGCATGTGCGGCGGCCTGATGGGCGCCCTGACCCTGGCGATTCCGCCGGAACAGCGCAGTCGGCGCTTTCGCCTGCTGTTGGCCTACAACCTGGGGCGGATTCTCAGCTATGCCGCTGCCGGCCTGCTGATCGGCCTGGCCGGCTGGGCCGTGGCCAGCAGCCCGGCGGCGTTGTTCCTGCGGGTAATCGCCGGACTGCTGTTGATCAGCATGGGCCTGTACCTGGCCGGCTGGTGGAGCGGCCTGACCCGCATCGAAAGCCTCGGGCGCGGTCTGTGGCGACATATCCAGCCGCTGGCCAACCGCCTGCTGCCGGTGTCGAGCCTGCCCCGCGCCTTGCTGCTGGGCGCGCTCTGGGGCTGGCTGCCGTGCGGGTTGGTCTACAGCACCCTGCTCTGGGCGGCGAGCCAGGGCAATGCCCTCGACAGCGCACTGTTGATGCTGGCCTTCGGCCTGGGCACCTGGCCAGTGCTGCTGGCCACCGGGCTGGCGGCGGAGCGGGTCACCGCCGTGCTGCGCAAACGCAGCGTGCGCATGGGCGGTGGCCTGCTGGTGATCCTGTTCGGCCTGTGGACCTTGCCTGGCCCGCACCAGCATTGGTTGATGGGGCACTGATCCGCCCTGAACGCACACGCTCTCCTGTAGGAGAGCATGTGCATCAGCCTCATACCCCCGTTGACGCAAATCAAGATGCCCCCTCGGCCCTCCCCCTAGACTCGGGATATTGCAGCCAATCCGGGGGAATGCCCGCATGCTCGACGCCATCCGTTGGGATTCAGATCTGATCCACCGCTACGACCTCGCGGGACCGCGCTACACCTCCTATCCCACGGCCGTACAATTCAACAGCCAGGTCGGCACCTTCGACCTGCTCCATGCCCTGCGCGACAGCCGCAAGGCCCTGCGGCCGCTGTCGCTGTACGTGCACGTGCCGTTCTGCGCGAACATCTGCTACTACTGCGCCTGCAACAAGGTCATCACCAAGGACCGCGGCCGCTCCCAGCCCTACCTGCAGCGCCTGGAACAGGAAATCCAGCTGGTCGCCTGCCACCTGAATCCGGCGCAGAAGGTCGAGCAACTGCACCTGGGCGGTGGCACCCCGACTTTTCTCAGTCATGACGAACTGCGGCAACTGATGACCTGCCTGCGCGAGCACTTCAACCTGTTGGACGACGACTCCGGCGACTACGGCATCGAAATCGATCCGCGGGAAGCCGACTGGTCGACCATGGGCCTACTGCGCGAGCTGGGCTTCAACCGGGTCAGTGTCGGCCTGCAGGACCTCGACCCGAACGTACAGCGGGCGGTCAACCGCCTGCAAAGCCTGGAAGAAACCCGGGCGATCATCGAGGCGGCGCGAACCCTGCAGTTCCGCTCGATCAATGTCGACCTGATCTATGGCCTGCCCAAGCAGACCCCGGATAACTTCGCCCGAACCGTCGACGAAGTGATCAACCTGCAACCCGACCGTTTGTCGGTGTTCAACTATGCGCACCTGCCCGAGCGCTTCATGCCGCAGCGGCGGATCAACGGCAATGAACTGCCAGCACCGGCCGACAAACTGGAAATGCTCCACCGCACCATCGAGCAGCTCACCGCCGCCGGCTACCGTTATATCGGCATGGACCACTTCGCCCTGCCCGACGACGAACTGGCGATTGCCCAGGAAGAGTCGACCCTGCAACGCAATTTCCAGGGCTACACCACCCACGGCCATTGCGACCTGATCGGCCTGGGCGTCTCGGCCATCAGCCAGATCGGCGATCTCTACTGCCAGAACAGCAGTGACCTGAACCAGTACCAGAACACCCTCGCCAGTGCGCAACTGGCCACCAGCCGGGGCCTGTTGTGCAACGCCGACGACCGCCTGCGCCGGGCCGTGATCCAGCAGATCATCTGTAACCTCAGCCTGGAGTTCGCCGATATCGAGCGCCAGTTCAATATCGACTTCGGCGGTTACTTCGCCGCGCTCTGGCCACGCCTGACGGAGATGGCCGCGGACGGCCTGATCGAACTCGACCGCGAACGCCTCACGGTCCTGCCGGCGGGACGCCTGCTGGTCCGGTCGGTGTGCATGGTCTTCGATGCCTATCTGGATCAGCAGAACCGCCAGCGGTTCTCACGGGTGATTTGACTGATCGAGCCGTTTTCGGCCAGCCCCGCCTGCACGGGTGCGCTATTTTGGCGCAGGCTGGCCTGAGCGCCCCTTGCTGGGTTACCCTTACGTCTTATGTGTGTTTTCCCACAAGGATTTAAGAAATGTCCGACCCCGTGAAATTGCGCGCCCATAGTCAGGCCCATTGCAAGGATTGCAGCCTGGCCCCTCTTTGCCTGCCACTTTCGCTGAACCTCGAGGACATGGACGCGCTGGACGAAATCGTCAAGCGTGGCCGACCACTGAAGAAAGGCGAGTTCCTGTTCCGCCAGGGCGACACCTTCGGCTCGGTCTACGCCGTGCGTTCCGGGGCGCTGAAGACCTTCAGCCTGAGCGACGGCGGCGAAGAGCAGATCACCGGCTTTCACCTGCCGAGCGAACTGGTCGGGCTGTCGGGCATGGACACCGAGACCTATCCGGTCTCAGCCCAGGCGCTGGAAACCACCTCGGTCTGTGAGATCCCCTTCGAGCGCCTCGACGAACTGGCCCTGCAACTGCCGCAACTGCGCCGGCAGTTGATGCGGGTGATGAGCCGGGAAATTCGCGACGACCAGCAAATGATGTTGCTGCTGTCGAAAAAGACCGCCGACGAGCGCATCGCCACTTTCCTGGTCAACCTCTCGGCGCGTTTCCGCGCTCGGGGGTTCTCGGCCAACCAGTTCCGCCTGAGCATGTCGCGCAACGAGATCGGCAACTACCTGGGGCTGGCGGTGGAAACCGTCTCGCGGGTCTTTACCCGCTTTCAGAGCAACGAGTTGATCGCCGCCGAAGGCAAGGAAGTGCATATCCTCGATCCGATTCAGCTCTGTGCACTGGCGGGTGGATCGCTGGAGGGCTGATTCGAACGCTGTAGAGAAACGCGATCCCTGTAGGAGCCAGCTTGCTGGCGATGCGATCTGACTGCCGACATCGTTGTCGCCTGGAAAATCGCCATCGCCAGCAAGCTGGCGCCTACAGGTACGGTGTTTCCTGGTGAAATACCGTCAGCTAGCCCAGCACTTCACTCAACGGAATAAAGTTCACCCAGTCGCCTTCCACCAGGGTGCTCTCCTCCAACACCTCGACCAAGCCCTCGGCCCAGGCCGCGCTGCGCAGCACGCCGGAGCTCTGGTTGCGGTAGATCGTCGCCCTGCCGTTCTCCAGGCGCCCGCGCAGATATTCGCGGCGATTACCCGGTTTGGGCCAGACAAAACCGGCCGGCACCTTGAACTGCAACGGCTGAACCTCCCGCACGCCTTGCCGGCGTAACAGATAGGGACGGGCCAGGAGGGCAAAAGTAACCAGGGTCGAGGCCGGATTGCCCGGCAGGCCGATTACCGGCACTCCGCGAAAATGCCCGAAGGTCAGGGGCTTGCCCGGCTTGATCGCCAGCTTCCACAGCTCCAGTTCGCCCGCCTCACGCAAGGCAATCCCGAGGAAATCGGCTTCGCCCACCGACACCCCGCCCGTGGACAGGATCAGGTCGACATCGTCCAACTGCGTCAGACGCTGGCGGGTCGCCTCCAGATCATCCGGCAGGATCCCGGCATCCAGCACCTCACACCCCTGGCGCGCCAGCCAGCTGCACAGCAACACACGGTTGCTGTTGTAGATCTGTCCCGGCCCCAGCGGCTGGCCCGGTTCAACCAATTCGTCGCCGGTGGACAGCACAGCCACCCGTACCCGTCGCAGCACCTTCAGTTCGGCACAGCCCAGGGATGCCGCCAGGCCCTGCTCGATCGGCCCCAAGCGGGTTCCGGCGGTCAGCACCACTTCCCCCACCGTGGTTTCCTGGCCCTGGGGGCGGATATTCTGTCCGACCGCCAGCGCTTCGATAAAGCGTACCCGCCCATCGGCGAACACCTCGGCGTTTTCCTGCATTTCCACGCAGTCGGCCCCCGCCGGCACCGGGGCGCCGGTAAAGATTCGCGCGCAAGTCCCCGGCTTCAACGGCTCGGGGGCTTGTCCGGCAAAGATCCGCTGGCTAACCGGCAGCGGCTCGCCGTGCCAATCGGCCAGGCGCAGGGCATAACCGTCCATGGCGCTGTTGGGCCAGGGCGGCAGGTCGAGGCTGGAGACCAGGTCTTCGGCCAACACCCGGCCGTCGGCTTGCGCCAACGGCAGGCGCTGCGACTCACGGATCGGCGCAGCCTCGGCCAGCGCCAGCAGACGGGCCAGGGCAACTTCCACCGACATCAACGCACCGAGCTTGCCCGGCTTACCCACGGGATTCACAAGGCGCCGCCTGTTTCAGATGAGGGACGAAGTTGCACGGACGATGGCGTGCGTCCAACTGCTCGGCGAGGATCCCGTCCCAGCCAGTGCGCACCGCATTGGTCGAACCCGGCAGGCAGCAGACCAAAGTACCGTTGGCCAGGCCGGCGAGCGCCCGGGACTGCACGGTGGAGGTGCCGATGTCCGCCACGGAGATCTGCCGGAACAGTTCGCCAAAGCCATCGACCTGCTTGTCCAGCAGGCAGGCGACAGCTTCCGGGGTGCTGTCGCGCCCGGTAAAACCGGTACCGCCGGTGATCAGCACGACCTGGACCAGGTCTTCGGCAATCCAGCTGGCGACCTGCGCGCGAATCCGATAGAGGTCGTCCTTGAGCAATACCCGCTCGGCGAGGCGATGCCCGGCGGCGGTCAGGCGGTCGACGTAGAGCTGCCCCGAGGTGTCGGTGTCGAAGGTACGGGTGTCACTGACGGTCAAAACCGCGATGTTCAGCGGTACGAAAGGTGTATCGGCCTTGGCTTTCATAGGCTCGGTCCAGTTGAAGGAAGAACAGCCTGGTGTTATATCACAGCCTCCCTTTTCATCGCCGCTGTCGAGATTGCCCATGCCCGTGAACGACCTTTCCATTCTGCTCCTGGCCGGCGGTCGCGGCCAGCGCATGGGCGGCCAGGACAAAGGCCTGCTGGACTGGCGCGGACAACCGCTGATCGCCCATCTGCACGCCGTGGCACGCCCGTTCAGCGATGACCTGATCATTTCCTGCAACCGCAACCCGGAGCGTTACGCGGCCTACGCCGACCGGCTGGTAAGCGACGACAGCGACGATTTTCCCGGCCCCCTGGCCGGCATTCGCGCAGGCCTCGCGGTGGCCCGCCATGGGCATCTGCTGGTGCTGCCCTGCGATGTGCCGCGGATCGACGCGGCGCTGCTCACGGCCATGCTCGATGCCGTGCGCGGCGATCCGAACCGGCCGCTGATGCTGCGCCAAGGCGAACACTGGGAACCGCTGTTGTGCGTGATCCCCTGCGCATTGGCCGCAGCCTTCGAAAGCGCCTGGGCCCTGGGCGAGCGCAGCCCGCGCAAGATCATGCTGCAACTGCAGGCCCAGGCCCTGCAGTGTCCGCCGGATGATCCCCGATTGGCCAATCTGAACACCCCGGAACTGCTGCAACCCGCGAATCACTCGGCGAATGGCTCCTCGCAAGGAACTTGCTGAGCCCGTATCCGTCAGAAACTACAATGAGCGTTGTAATCCATCAGTTCTGGCATCAATCAACGCTATCCTCAAAAAACACCCTTTCCGGAGAAGTACCATGACGCAACGGACTCTTGCCGCACTCCTGCTGACAACCGCCCTCGCCGCCCTTGCCGGTTGTTCGTCGCCAACGGTGATCACTTTGAATGACGGGCGTGAAATCCAGGCGGTGGACACTCCGAAATACGACGAGGACTCAGGGTTCTACGAGTTCAAGCAACTGGACGGTAAAAAGACCCGCATCAACAAGGACCAGGTGCGTACCGTCAAGGAGCTGTAAGCTCTCCGACACATCCAACACAGAGCCCGCCTTGCGCGGGCTCTGTCGTTTTTCCCGACAGCGACAGCATGCAGGCATAACCCCCGGGTACGGCCTATTCTATGGAAATACCCCACCCGGGCTCATTGACCCTTTCCGGTAGCTGAATCATGAAAGTCCTCATGCTGCACGGCCTCAATCACCACCTGTTCGGCAAGCGCGAGCCGATCCGCCATGCAGATGTCACCCTGGAACAGATCGACGCCCGCCTGCGAACGCTGGCCAGGGAGCTGGACGTGGATGTCACCAGTTTCCAGACCAACTGCGAGGGGGCGATGTGCATTCGCATCCGCCAGGGCGCCCGCGAACAGGTGGACGCGGTGCTGATCAATGCCGGTGCCTGGGCCCACAGCAGCTACGACATTCGCGACGCCCTGGCGCACTTGTCGGTACCGGTGATCGAGTTGTACATGGCCAATATCCATCGCAACGAACCCTTGCACCAGCCTTCGGTGCTGGCCGAAGTGGCGCGCGGGCAGATCTGCGGTTTCGGCGTCGACAGTTACCTGCTGGGCTTGCGGGCAGCGGTGAGCGCGGCCCAGGGCCAAGCCTGCCATTGACGGCCGCCGACATCACCAGTGCAGGACAATCTCGCTCTCGAAGCGCCGCTCCTGACCGCTGATCGGATCAATGAAGCGCAGGCCCTGGGCCAGCAGCTTGAGCGGGTTGGCGTAATCATCCACGGCATCCTTGAGCACCTGTGGATAAAACGGATCATTGCAGATACCCGCGCCAAGGGCCGCCATATGCACCCGCAACTGGTGCTTCTTGCCCGTGACCGGATACAGCGCATAGCGCCACAGCTCGGCATTTTTCTCGGCGACTTCGACAGCGGTTTCGGTATTGCTGGTGCCGGCTCCTTCGCGCATGCGGAAAAACGGTTCGCCTTCCACCAGGCGGCTTTTATGCACCAACGGGAACGACAGGTTCGGCAAGGCCCGGGCGATTGCCTCGTAGCGTTTTTCAATCTGCCGTGTCGGAAACAACCTCTGATAGGCCGAGCGACTTTCCGGATTGGCCGAGAACAGCACCAGGCCCGCGGTGTGCCGGTCGATCCGGTGCAGCGGCACCAGATTCGGGTTGTCCAGACGGCGGATCAGGCGCCGTAACAAGGTCTGCTCGACATATTCGCCGGCCGGCGTCACCGGCAGGAAATGCGGCTTGTCCGCCACCACCAGATGCTCATCGGCGTAGAGAATCGTCTCGTTCAGCGGAATTGGCGTCTCGTTCGGCACCTCGCGAAAGTAATGAATGCGCAAACCTTCGCGATAAGGCAACTGCGCGCTGATCGCCGCCCCTCCGGCGTCCAGTACCCGACCACGGGCAATGCGGTCGAGCCATTGCTCGCGGCTGATCGCCTTGAAGTGTTCGCACAGGCAGTCCAGCACCGTGGTCCACGACCCGGGTGGCAGGTACAAGGTGCTGGCCTGGTGCTCGGCGGCATTGAAGGGCAAGACGGACATGACAGGACTCGAACGGCTGGGCAAGCCGGCATTATCCCGCAAGACCCCGGCAGAACCTAGGCTCGCGGCAACCCGATCCACGCCCCGGTGGCCAGTGGCACGCCTCAGCCCGAGGCGATCTTGCTTCCCAGCAGCTTTGCCCCGGCCGCCTCGGTGTAGTCCTTCAGCCAGCGCAGCACATCCACCGCCTCCCAGCGCCCCGGATCGTAGAGCGCGTACAACAAGCCCTGGTAGCCCACCACATCCAGTTGCCGGTGATAGCCCGCCCGCTGGAACAAGGCTTCGATTTCCGCGAAACAGGTATTGAAGTGCAGCTTGTTGAAAGGTGTCTTGCCTTCCGTGACCAGCCCATCCAGGCGCAACTCCAGTACCGCTTCACGCACCACATCGGCGGACATGCGATTCACGCTGGATTTCAATTGTTCGACATTGAGCATGCTTTAACCCTCTTTATCTCTCTGGATTCCGTTCCCGGGTGCGCACGTCAGGGTGGGCATCCTGTCCCAACACCGGAACGAAAACTGTATAAACATACAGTAACTGATTTTTTGATGACCCGCCAACCGATTGCCGCCGGCCGGCAGCCTTCATGATTCCCTGGGATGGACTTTTCCATAGACGTTGCCGCCGATGAACGAGCCCACCGTGCCAAGGATCACCATGGCGTAGGTCCCACCATCGATCTTTCCATACCAGGTCAACATCGCGGTGCTTACGCCAACCACCACGGTGGCCAGGAACTTGCGACCGCCCAGTTGGTTGACCAGCAGAATCGACCTCCCTTTCATTTCATTTCCTCCCTTGCACCACTGGAACGTGCTGCCTCAAACGTCATGCAGCGACGTAAGCACAGTCGTTTTTCCAGCGCAACCGCAGGTAATTTGATGAAACAGAAGGGCCGTCAAGCACGCCGCCAACAGGGGCCTGACGGAAAAGGTCAAGGCGGTTCAGCGCAGAAAGGCCACGACCTGCTCGACATCGAAGGGCCAGTCCAACTCGGCTCCGCTGTCCACCCGACGCAACACCGGAATACGCAGGCCATAGGCATCGAACAGGGTCTCGCTGTCGGCGATATCCACCAGCTCCAGCAACAGGCCGTGTTCGACCAAAGGCATCAACTGCGCCTCGGCGAGTTCACAGAGATGACAACCCAAGGTGCCGAACAGCTGGCATTCAGGAGGCATGAGGCAAGGTCCGCTATCAGAGAAAAACCTATTTTAGGCCCGGGCCGTGAGGCCGTCGAGCCATGCTGGGCCACTCAGGCCGTATCGTAGCGCTTGCCCGAGGCCTCCGGGCGAAATCGGCGCTGGCAGTAGCGGGTCGCCCGCTCCGGCACCGCGGCGCCTCTCAAGCCCTGCAGTGAATACAGACGCTCCATGGACCTCTCCGTTCGACCGGGGCCTGGCCGCACGCTCCCCCAACTGGGGGTTGAGCATAGCGAAACGAGGCGGACTAGTCCTGACTCACCGCGCCGATCTTGTGAATCGAAAGATCGGCACCGTAGTACTCCTCTTCCTGGCTCAGCCGCAAGCCATGCAGCGCCTTGATCGCACCATACACGGCAAAGCCGCCGATCAGCGCCACCACCACCCCCAGCGCGGTACCGATCAACTGACTGACCAGGCTGACCCCACCCAGGCCACCCAACGCCTGCTGGCCGAAGATCCCGCAGGCAATCCCGCCCCAGACCCCGCACAGGCCGTGCAACGGCCAGACGCCGAGCACATCGTCGATCTTCCACTGGCTCTGCGCCGCGATAAAACACCAGACAAACAAGCCGCCCGCCACCACACCGGTGACCAGCGCCCCCACCGGGTGCATCAGGTCGGAACCGGCACAGATCGCCACCAGCCCGGCCAGCGGACCGTTGTGCAGGAAGCCTGGGTCGTTACGCCCGATAATCAGCGCCGCCACCGTGCCGCCGACCATGGCCATCAATGAATTGACCGCCACCAGTCCGCTCACCCCTTGCAGGGTCTGCGCGCTCATGACATTGAAGCCGAACCAGCCGACGATCAGGATCCACGAGCCCAGGGCCAGGAAGGGAATACTCGACGGCGCGAACGCCACCAGCCGCCCCTCGCGATAACGTCCCTGGCGCGGCCCCAACAACAGCACCGCCGCCAGCGCCAGCCAGCCGCCCATGGCGTGCACCACCACGGAGCCGGCGAAGTCATGAAAGCTGGCGCCAAAGCGGGCCAGCAGCCACGCCTGTAGGCCAAAGTTGCCGTTCCAGACCAGGCCTTCGAAAAACGGGTAGACGAAGGCGACGATCAGCGAGGTGGCGCACAGCTGCGGGGCAAACCGCGCCCGCTCGGCAATCCCGCCGGAAATGATCGCCGGAATCGCCGCCGCGAAGGTCAGCAGGAAGAAGAACTTCACCAGGCCATAACCGTGGTCGCCACTGATTTGCGCCGCTGGCTGCAAAAAGCTGACACCGTAGGAAACCCAGTAGCCTATAAAGAAATAGGCCAGGGTCGAAATCGCGAAGTCACTGAGGATTTTCGACAAGGCGTTGACTTGGTTTTTTTGCCGAACGGTGCCGACCTCGAGAAAGGCGAAACCGGCGTGCATGGCCAGAACCATGACCGCACCGAGCAGAATGAACAGGGTGTTGGAACCATGGACCAGAGTGTCCACAGCGCTTTGCAAGTTTTCCATGGAGACGGCAGACCTGAAGTCAGGGAAAAGCACCAAAGCAGTTCAATCGCCGCGCATTTCGCACCAGATTGGCGCCAACCCGAGCCAGGAGCGAACCGCTTTGGCGCAGGGCGAAACACGAAGCGCGAGGAACCCTTGGGTTTTTTCCGCGTTTTTTGATTATTTGAGGTATGGTTTTCGCAGGCCAGGCCTCTAGGACGCCCAAATACAGCGCACACACCTGGCACAACGCACCAGCACAAAGCAAAAGCTGTACCAGCCAATCGCAGTGAACCTTCAACCAAGGCCCGCACTCGAAACCTGCACAGACTTTTCTCGGACGCTTTTTCACGGAGAACATCTAATGGCTCACAAAACGACACAGACGGCTCAAGAAATACTGATGGCGGATTTCCAGGCCCTGGTCAGCGACACCGAACGCCTGCTCGAACACACCGCCAGCCTGGCCGGCGACCAGGCCGATGAGTTGCGCGCGCAGATTCAGGAAAGCCTGATCAAGGCCCGCGAAACCCTGCAACTGACCGAAGCTTCGCTGCGCGATCGTAGCCAGGCGGCGGTCGACGCGACCGAAGCCTACGTCCAGGCCAAACCCTGGCAGTCCATCGGGATTGCCGCCGGTATCGGCTTTATCGTCGGCCTGCTGGCGACGCGGCGCTGATATGGCGGGGGATGAATCGAGCGGCAGCGGCGACTCGACCCGCCGCCTGGGGGCGGCTTTCCTTGGCCTGTTGCACAGCCATGTGGAATTGTTCGGCATCGAGCTCCAGGAGCAGAAAGCCCGTACCCTCAGCCTGTTGCTGTTCGCCGGGATGACCCTGGTGTTCGGCCTGTTGTTGCTGGTGGGGTTGTCGGCGCTGGTGCTGATCCTGCTCTGGGACAGCTGGCGCCTGGCCGGGATCATCGGCCTGTGCGTGTTTTACAGCCTGGCCGGGCTGTTCTGCGCCCTGCGCCTGAAAGCGGCGATCTGCGATGAGTCGTCGCCCTTCCACGCCACCCTTGAAGAGTTGGCCAACGACCGCGAGCGACTGCTGCCATGAGCCTGCCCGACCTTAGCCACATCCACACCCGGCGTGATATGCGCAAGGCGCTGATCCGCCTGCGCATGGAAATGCATCGCCAGGAAATCCGCCATGAGTCGCGGGAACTGCTGCAACCCTTGCAACGCCTGCGTGGCCTGGGCCAGAACTGGCAGGCCAACCTGGGTCTCAAGCATGCCCCGCTGTGGGGAATTGGTATCGTCACGCTGCTCGGTTTCATGAGCGGCCGGGGTGCCAAGGGCGGCGGCGTGGACAGTCTGTCGCGCTGGGCGCGCCTGGGTGCCAGCCTGTTGCCGCTGATTCGGCTGGCGCTGCGCGGCACCGCGTCCAAACCCTGACGCCAGAGAAGCTGGCTGCATTCTTGCAGTAGTCATCGGGTTGAGCGCGAACCCTCGGGCTCGCGTTCAATCTGCCTTGCCCGCCGCAGCCAGACCTATAAGACCCAGCCCAAGGAGGCACCGTGATCGACGGGCAACCGCTCGCCTGCTTTCAGCCGTTCATCGATACCGCCACAGGCCGTATCGCCGGTGTCGAGGCCCTCGGCCGCCTGCGCCAGACCAACGGGCAACTGACCTCCGTGGGACCGCTGTTCGCCGATCCGCGTACGCCTTCGGCCGCGCTGCGCCGCCTGGACCGACAGATCCGTGACAACGCCCTGAGCCGGCTGCATGAAGCGCCCCGGGACTGGTTCCTGAGCCTGAACATGTCGCCGCGCTGGATCAGCCGCCTGAGCAACGGCCAAGCCTTGCCGAGCCTCAAGCAACTGGCGCAATACGACATCGATCCACAGCGCATCGTCTTCGAAATCACCGAACTGGGGGGCAACAGCCTGCGCCTGGCGGAAGTGGTCAAGCGCTATCGAGAAGCCGGCGCGCGCATTGCCATCGACGATTTCGGGGCCGGTTATTCCCAGCTCGACCGGGTACTGGCCTTGCAGCCGGACATTCTCAAGCTCGACATGCGCCTGTTCCAGGCCGCGGCCCGCGGTGGCCCCAGCAGCGAAGTGGTCAAGGCCCTGGCGCAAATGGCAGAAAAAACCGGCTGTTGGATCATCGCCGAAGGCGTGGAGACCGAGGCCGAGCTGAATTTCGCCCTGGAATGCGGCTCGCGCTACGTGCAGGGCTATCTGTTCGCCAAGGCCGAGCTGGATTTCTTTGCCACCGACGCCTTTGTCGCCCGCTTCGCCGAACTGCGCGAGCGCTATGTGCAACAGAAGCTGGCCGAACGCGCGCGCCTGATGAACCTGCGCCAGCAATTGGGCGGACTGATGACCACGCTGCAGAGCTGGGCCCAGGGCCAGGCGCCGCTCAGTCAGTTGCCACGGCCCGACGGCTACCCCTGGCTGCTGCGCTTCTACCAGTGCGATCGCCACGGCACCCAGCTCACCCCCAATCTGGAGTGGCGCAACAACGCCTGGCAGGCCGACAGCAGCTACCTGGGCCACAACTGGTCCTGGCGGCCCTATTTCTATCACTTGCTGGCCGAAGGTTGGGACGAACGCCGGCTGATCCTCTCCAGCACCTATCGCGACGCCACCAGCAACCAGTATTGCCTGACCGCCGGGCAATTCTTCGATAACGGCCAACGGCTGCTGCTGATCGATATCGATGCCGCCGACTTATAAATTTACTTGCAGGGTTTTGCTTGCAGGCCGGGCCGCTAAACGGGAAGCTGGGGCATCAGTCACCGACGGAGAGCCCCGCCTTGGATTGGCACACCCTGCTTACCCGCGAACGCCTCGGAAAATCGCTGCACAGCCCTGAAGAACTGGGCCGCAGCCCTTTCCACAAAGACCACGACCGCATCATTTTCTCCGGCGCCTTCCGGCGCCTGGGGCGCAAGACCCAGGTCCACCCGGTGACCAGCAACGACCATATCCATACCCGCCTGACCCATTCGCTGGAAGTCAGTTGCGTCGGTCGCTCCCTGGGCATGCGCGTCGGGGAAACCCTGCGCGACGCGCTGCCGGACTGGTGCGAGCCAAGCGACCTGGGCATGGTCGTGCAATCGGCCTGTCTGGCCCATGACATCGGTAACCCACCGTTCGGTCACTCCGGCGAGGACGCCATTCGTCACTGGTTCCAACAGGCCGCCGGACGCGGCTGGCTGGACGGCATGAGCGTGGCCGAAGGCAATGACTTCCTCAATTTCGAAGGCAACGCCCAGGGTTTCCGGGTGCTGACCCAGCTGGAGTATCACCAGTTCGAAGGCGGCACCCGACTGACCTACGCCACCCTCGGCACTTATCTCAAGTACCCATGGACAGCGCGGCACGCCGATTCCCTGGGTTACAAGAAGCACAAGTTCGGCTGCTACCAGAGCGAACTGCCGATCCTCGAACAGATCGCCCACAAGCTCGGCCTGCCGCAGTTGGAGGAGCAACGCTGGGCGCGCCACCCGCTGGTCTACCTGATGGAGGCCGCCGACGATATCTGCTATGCCCTGATCGACCTGGAAGACGGCCTGGAAATGGAGCTGCTCGACTATCCCGAGGTCGAGTCCCTGTTGCTCGGCCTGGTCGGCGACGACCTGCCGGAAACCTACCGGCAACTCGGGCCGCAGGACTCCCGGCGGCGCAAGCTGGCGATCCTGCGCGGCAAGGCCATCGAACACCTGACCAACGCCGCAGCCCGGGCCTTCGTCGAGCAGCAGGATGCCCTGCTGGCCGGAACGCTGTCGGGGGATCTGGTGGAACACATGCACGGACCGGCCAAACGCTGCGTGCTCAACGCCAAGGACATCGCGCGCAAGAAAATCTTCCAGGACAAGCGCAAAACGCTCCATGAGATCGGCGCCTACACCACCCTGGAAATCCTTTTGAACGCCTTCTGCGGCGCGGCCCTGGAACAACACGGCGGGCGCACGCCATCGTTCAAGCATCGGCGCATCCTCGACCTGCTCGGCAACAGCGCGCCACAGCCCGAGTGGCCGCTGCACAGCTCGTTCCTGCGGGTGATCGACTTCATCGCCGGCATGACCGACAGCTATGCCAGTGAAATGGCCCGGGAAATGACCGGGCGCTCCAGCCCGGTTTAAGCCCATGGCGCCCGCCCCTGATCAGGGCGGGCCGCTTAGCGGGACAAAGCCTACACAGGCGAGAGAATCAACTGATTGATCATGGCTTCGGCCCACTGAAATAATTGCTTTCCTCTTATGTCTGCCGCCCAAACTCAAGCTGACCTGCCATTCAACAAGCGCCCGATTCCAGGCATATTTTCCTACACAGCGCCTACCTATGTAGCCTTGTCTCGAGTCGACAGGTCGCCCGGAAAACACCATGCCCAAACACAACTTACGCGTGTTGCTGGTAGAGGATCACCCCTTTCAACTGGCCGCCACCCAGAGCCTGCTCAACAGCTATGGCTTCCATGCCCTGACACCGACGCTCAACGCCCGGGAAGCCTTGCGTGCCCTGGATTCGGCACACACACCGTTCGACCTGATGCTGTGCGACCAGTGCCTGCCCGACGCGCTGGGGCTGGACCTGATCGAAACCGCCTGCCGCAGCGGCATGATCAAGCAGGCGATCCTGCTCAGCAGTCTCAGCAATGAGGAACTCGATGCCCTCAGCGCCCTCGCACTGGAGCGACGGCTGCCGCTGCTCGGCTGCCTGAGCAAGCCACTGAACGGTCTCGCCCTGCAGAATGCGCTGAGCCTGGAGCGACACGCGCAGGAGGCCGACGCCCCCACCGAGCCCGCGCCCTGCGCCGAGCCTCACCCCAACGCGCCGTCTTGATCCCTACTCGCCAATCCCCGGTTCCATCCCGAGTTATCGCCGCCAAAACACGCCTACGTACAAGTAGGACATTTCCCAAAATATCATAAGAACTTATAACTAATTAGCCATTCCGTATAACCGCCCATTTCAATACTGAATAGCTCTTCCGTTTCAAACTGGCTCTATCCGTAAGTCGAAACCCTATTTAAAGTAGGAATATTCCTATACTACCTCTGTAGGGTCTTCCCTTCATGCGCCCGCTTGTCCAACTGAGCTAAGGTTCGCGCTTTCCAAGCAGCTCGTATGGGACTTTATTATGAACTCGGTTTTTATCGTCGACGACCACCCCGTTGTCCGCCTGGCCATCAGGATATTGTTGGAACAGGAGGATTGTTATGAAATAGTTGGGGAAACCGATAACGGTGTCGACGCGATGCAAATGGTCCGCGAATGCATGCCGGACCTGGTGATCCTGGATATCAGTATCCCCAAACTGGACGGCCTGGAGGTGCTGGCCCGTTTCAATGCCATGAATTCGCCACTTAAGACCCTGGTCCTGACGGCGCAGACCCCCAATCTGTTCGCGATGCGCTGCATGCAGTCCGGCGCCTCGGGTTATGTCTGCAAGGCCGAAGACTTGAGCGAACTCCTGAGCGCGATCAAGGCGGTACTGTCCGGCTACAATTACTTCCCGAGCCAGGCGTTGATTGGTGCGCGAAAAGAAGGACCGGAAAATCCGGAGATCGAACTCTTCAAACTGGTGAACGACCGGGAACTGATGGTCCTGCAATTATTTGCCCAGGGGCGAACCAACAAGGAAATCGCCAAGGGTATGTTTCTCAGTAACAAGACCGTCAGTACCTACAAGAAAAGACTCATGCAAAAACTCAAAGCCAAATCCTTGGTAGAGCTTATCGAGATGGCCAAACGCAACGCGGTAGTGTGAGAAAACCAATGCCCACGCGCATAAAGGACTATCTGATGGTGATCACAGGCTTGTGCCTGTGCCTGTCAGCGCTTGCAGAGACCCCCAGTGTCACCCACTTCTCATTACTCAGCCGCTCGAGCACCAGCCACATGGAGGTCGCGCTGGACAAGGAACAGCGGCGCTGGGTCCAGGACAAGCGTGAACTGCTGCTCGGCACCTCCGCCCCGGACTACCCACCCTTCGACATGACCGTCAGCGGGCGAGACTACGAAGGCATCACCGCCGACTACGCCGGCATCCTGGGTCGGGCCCTGGGCTTGTCCGTCAAGGTGCAGAGCTTTGCTACCCGGGAGGCCGCCATCAGCGCCCTCGAACAGGGCCGGATCGACCTGCTCGGCAGCGCCAACGGCTTCGAGGCGGTGAACAAGAACATCGCCCTCTCGACCCCCTACGCCATCGACCAGCCGGTACTGGTCACCCGGGAAGACGAAACCCGCGCCCTGAACGATGGCCTGGCGGGGATGCGCCTGAGCATGGTCTACCACTACCTGCCGCTGGACGAGATCAAGAGCCTTTATCCCAACGCCACGCTGCAGTTCTACCCCTCCTACCTGAATGCGCTCAACGCCGTGGCGTTCGACCAGGCCGATGTGTTCCTCGGCGACACCATCTCGACCCACTACCTGATCAACAAGGGCTATTTGCGCAATGTGAAGATGGCCAACTTCGGCAAACACGAGGCCTACGGCTTCAGCTTTGCCGTACGCGGCGACAATGCCGTCCTGCTCGGCGCCGTCAACGCGGCCCTGAAGGCGATCCCCACCAGCGAGCGCGAGAATATCGCCCGCCGCTGGAGCGCCGGCAGCGACATCCTGCTGACCGACCACAAGCTGCAACTGACCGCGCGTGAAGAGCGCTGGCTCAAGGAGCACCCGGTGGTCCGCGTGGTGGTCAACGAAGCTCTGGCGCCCATCACCTTCTTCGACGCCGACAACAGCTTTCGCGGGGTCACCGCCGACCTGCTGGAGCTGATCCGCCTGCGCACCGGCCTGCGCTTCGAAGTACAACGCTCGCGCAGCCTGGAGGACATGATCAATCGAGTGCAAAACCATCAGGCCGACATCATCGCCGCCGTCAGCCCGACCAATGAGCGCGAGAATATCCTGCATTTCAGCCGGCCCTACATGGAAAACTCGTTCGTGCTGCTGACAGCCAAAGGCCGCGACGGCGTCAATAACCTCGATCAGATGCAAGGCCGGCGCCTGGCGGTTATTCGTGGCAACCCGCTGATCGACTATCTGCATCGGGACTTCCCGCAAATCAAGCTGATTGAAACCGATGACAGCCTCAAGGCAGTCGAACTGCTCGCCCAGGGCCAGGCGGACGGCGCGGTCAGCGCGCTGGTGATTGCCAACTACCTGATCGCCTCGCAGACCTTCGACGACAAATTGCAGATCAGCGCAACCATCGGCACCCAGCAGGCGATCTTCGCCCTGGCCACTGCCCGCGGCGCCACGGAGCTGAGCTCGATTCTCGACAAGGCGCTGCTGAGCATCGCTCCGGACGAACTGGGCATCATCAATAATCGCTGGCGCGGCTACACCCCGGCGTCGGACAGCTACTGGCGCAACTACCATCGGCTGATTCTGCAGATCGTCATGGGCGCTGGCGCGCTGCTGTTGCTTTCCCTTGGCTGGAACGCCTATATGCGCCGGCAGATCCGCCAACGGCAACTGGCCGAACGCGCCCTGAGCGACCAGTTCGAATTCATGCGCGCGCTGGTCAACGGCACGCCGCACCCGATCTATGTGCGCGATCGCGAAGGCCTGTTGCAGACCTGCAACGACAGCTACCTGCAAGCCTTCTCGAGCAAGCTCGAGGATGTGATCGGCAAGCGGGTCATGGACGCCTACCAGGGCAACGCCTTCGAGGCCCGGGAATACCAGGCCGACTACCAGCGGGTGATGGACGAAGGCACGGCGCAGATCTGCGACCGCACCCTGCATATCGGCGACCGCCGGATGACCATCTATCACTGGATCCTGCCCTACCGCAATTCCCTGGGCGAAGTGCAAGGCATCATCGGCGGCTGGATCGATATCAGCGAACGCCGCGAACTGTTCGACGAGTTGCGCGCGGCCAAGGATCAGGCCGACAGCGCCAACCGGGCCAAGAGCACCTTCCTGGCGACCATGAGCCACGAAATCCGCACGCCCATGAACGCGGTGATCGGCATGCTCGAACTGACCCTCAAGCGCGCCGACCAGGGCCATCTGGATCGCCCCGCCATCGAAGTCGCCTATAACTCGGCCAAGGACCTGCTGGAACTGATCGGCGATATCCTCGATATCGCCCGCATCGAGTCGGGACGCCTGAGCCTGTCCCCGGAACGGGTCAACCTCAGCGAACTGGTGGAGTCGGTGGTCAGGGTCTTCGATGGCCTGGCCCGGCAAAAGCAGCTGGACCTGGTGGTGCAGTTGCCCGAACGGCAGAGCATCGGCGACATCCTGATCGATCCGTTGCGCTTCAAGCAGATCCTCTCCAACCTGATCAGCAATGCCATCAAGTTCACCGAGCACGGCCAGGTCACCATCTCGCTGCTGATGCAGCCCGCCGCTGGCGCGCAGCGGACGAACATGAGCCTGACCGTCCAGGACAGTGGCATCGGCATCAGCGCCGCCGATCAGGCCCGGCTGTTCGAACCCTTCGTCCAGGCCGACAACTCCGGCCACCTGGCCCGCAGCGGCGCCGGCCTGGGCCTGGTGATCTGCCGCAGCCTGTGCGAAATGATGGGCGGCACCCTGGCCTTGTCCAGCGTGCCCGGTGAAGGCACCCGCGTGGTGGTAACCCTGCAACTGGACAGCCTCGAAGCCATGCCAGGCGCCACCCAGCGCGAACCGGAACTGGCCCCGGCGCTGCAAGCCTTGAATGTCCTGGTGGTGGACGATCACCCGGCCAACCGCTTGTTGATGTGCCAGCAACTGGGCTTTCTCGGCCACTCTTTCAGCACCGCGCAGAACGGCGCAAGCGGCTTGCAGACGTGGAAAGACGGGCACTTCGACCTGGTGATCGTCGACTGTAACATGCCGGTCCTGAACGGCTACGAGATGACCCGGCGCCTACGTGAACATGAAGCCAGCCATGATCTGGCGCCCTGCACGGTGTTCGGCTTCACCGCCAACGCCCAGCCCGAGGAACGCGCCCGCTGCAAAGAAGCCGGCATGGACGACTGCCTGTTCAAGCCCATCAGCCTGACCACCCTCAACCAGAAGCTCGCCGACGTCACGCCGCGCCCGCGCCCGGCCGCTTTCAGCCTCGACAGCCTGCACGCCCTGACCGGAGGCGAACCGCTGCTGATGCGCCGTTTGCTCAACGAGCTGTTGAGCAGTTGCCAGGCGGATCGCGAGGAGCTGCGCGGCGTGCCGGTCAGCGGTGACCTGCTTGCGCTGATCGACATGGCTCACAAGATCAAGGGCGCGGCGCGGATCGCCCAGGCCGGCGAGCTGGTAAAGCACTGCGAAACCCTGGAACAGCTCTGCCAGGAGGAGGCGCCGATACCGCGGCTCGAAGCCGCCCGGCAGGCCATTGTGCAGGCGCTGCTCGAACTCGAGACGGCCCTGCGCGAACACACCGACCCGCCGCCGGAAAAAATGCCCGTTCAGGGCAACACCTGACAGCGGACATTGACTATCCTTGGCGCTGAGCAGTGCACCCCATCACCCAGGAAGATCGGCGATGCCCCGTCCCATGCAACGCGAAAGACGCCGGCTGGCGCTGCACGTGCACATCAGTATCCTGTTCACCTGTCTGCTGCTGTTGACTGGCATCCTGCTGGGGCTGTTCAACTACCGGCAAACCACCCAGATCATTCTCTCCAGCAGCGAAAAACTCTTCGGCAGGGTCCGGGACGATGTACAGCTTGATCTACAGAACACCTACCAGCCGATTCGCCATCTGCTGAGCCTGCTGGCCATCGACGATCGCACCCAGGCCCCCGGGCTGGAGCAACGGCTGGCCCTGCTCAAGCCCTTCACCCAGGCCTTGAACGACAACCCGAACCTGGCCTCGCTTTACCTCGGTTACGCCGATGGCGACTTCTTCATGGTCCGACCGTTGCGCGACAGCGCCCTGCGCGCCTACTTCAAGGCGCCGGAGAATGCTGCTTTCCAGGTCTGGAGCATCGAGCGCGACCCCGGTGTCCAGGGGGTCAAGTCCGAATCGCTGTTCTTCGACGCGGCGTTGCAGTTGATCAGCCGCCAGGACAATCATCGCGAAGCCTACGATCCCCGCGTCAGAGCCTGGTTCAACAGCGCCCTGAACGACAGTGACCAGATCACCACCGCGCCCTACCTGTTTTTCTCCACTCACAATGTCGGCACCACCCTCGCCCGGCGCGGCAGCGCGAACGTGGTGATCGCCGCCGACCTGACCCTCGCCGACCTGTCCGCGACCCTGGACAGGCACAAGGTCACGCCCTCGACCGAAATCGTCCTGTTCGATGAAAACGCCAATGCCGTGGCCTACCCCGACTACGCCCGGTTGATCGGTGGCAGCAGCGACGCGCGCCTGCCCCGGGTGCAGGACCTGAGCCCGATCCTGCGGCGCTTCATGGAACCGGGCAACAGCACCGAGCACTACCTGAAGACCGCGCAACGGCAATGGATAGTCGCCCGCACGCAGCTCGCCGAAGGCGGTCCCAAGGGCCTGCAACTGGCGCTGCTGGTGCCGGAAGACGAACTGCTGGCGGATGCCTACCGGATCCGCTGGCAAGGCGCGCTGATCACCCTGGCCACCCTGTTGCTGTGTCTGCCCCTTGGCTGGCTGACCTCCAGACTGCTGGTCAAGCCGCTGCATGCCCTGGTGCAGGAGGCCGATGCGATTCGCAGCTTCAACTTCAACCACCCGGCGACACCACGTTCGCCAGTGTTGGAAGTCGACCGACTGGCGATCTCGATGACCCGCATGAAGCAGACCCTGGCCAGCTTCTTCGAAATCACCTCCAGCCTTTCGGCGCAAACCCGTTTCGACCCGCTGCTGCAACGGGTGCTCGAGGAAACGCTGAAAATCGCCCAGGCCCGGGCCGGCCTGATCTACCTGCTGGACAGCGAAAGCCGCCAGTTGGAGGCCCACGCCCTGGTCATCGATGGCGTACAGCAGGATCCCCGCCAATTCGATATCCGCAACGCCGCCGAGGCCGACGAACAGCGCCCGGCCTGGCTCAAGACACTCGACCGGCAGGACAACGTGGTCGCCACCCTCGGCTTCGAGCAGGCGGCCGACTTGCAAAAGGTCCTGCTCACCCTGGAAAGCCCACGCATTCACCTGATCGGTATTCGCCTGCACAATCGCCAGGGCGAAACCGTCGGCGTGCTTGCCCTGCTGCTGCCCGACAGCGGCACCGAAGCCGATATGGAGAACCTGCAGCCGGATCGCATCGCCTTTATCAGCGCCATTTCCGGCACCGCGGCCGCCTGTATCGAGAGCCAACGCCTGCAAGCCCGGCAGAAGCAGTTGCTGGACGCCTTCATCCAATTGCTGGCCGGGGCCATCGACGCCAAGAGTCCTTACACCGGCGGCCACTGCCAGCGCGTCCCGGCGCTGACACTGATGATCGCCGAAGCCGCCGCCGCCAGCCAGACGCCGGCGTTCAAGGGCTATCAGCCCACGGAGGACGAATGGGAAGCGCTGCACGTCGCCGCCTGGCTGCATGACTGCGGCAAGGTCACCACGCCGGAATACGTGGTCGACAAAGCGACCAAGCTGGAAACCCTGTACGACCGCATTCACGAAATACGCACCCGCTTCGAAGTGCTCAAGCGCGATGCCTGGGTCGACTATTGGCAAGGCCTGGCACAGGGTGGCAACGAGCCGGCCCTGAGCCAGGCGCGCGATACCAGCCTCGCGGCCCTGGATGAGGATTTTGCCTTTGTCGCCCACTGCAATCTTGGCAGCGAAGCCATGGCCGAGGCCGACCAGGCGCGCCTGCAGCGCATTGCCCAACGCACCTGGACCCGCACGCTGGACGATCGCCTGGGCGTTTCCTGGGAAGAACATCATCGCCAGGAACGCCAATCAGCTGCGCCCCTGCCGGTCAGCGAAGCGCTACTGGCGGACAAGCCCGAGCATCTGTTCGAACGCAACCCCGCCGAGCTGATCCCCGCCGACAACCGCTGGGGCTTCCAACTGGACGTGCCGCCCTACAAGTTCAATCGAGGGGAGTTGTACAACCTGAGCATTGCCCGCGGGACGCTGACCCGCGAAGAGCGCTACATCATCAACCATCACATGGTGCAGACCATCCTGATGCTCGATCAACTGCCATTTCCCGGGCACCTGGCCGCCGTGCCGGAGATCGCCGGCGGTCACCATGAAAAAATGGACGGCACCGGTTACCCCAAGCGCCTGAAGCGTGAACAGATGAGCCTGCCGGCGCGGATGATGGCGATTGCCGATATTTTCGAGGCGCTGACCGCCGCCGATCGCCCCTACAAAAAGGGCAAGAGCCTGAGCGAAGCGCTGGGCATCATGGCCGCCATGTGCCGCGACGCCCATATCGATCCGCAATTGTTCGAGTTGTTTATCCGCGAAGAAATCTACCTGGAGTACGCCCGGCAGCATGTCCTGCCCCAGCAGATCGACACGGTGGATGCCGAGTCGCTGCTGGAAAAGGCCGGGCTGGGCGCCTGAATCGCCTCAGCAGTCAGTCAGACGCAGGAAGATTGCCGCCAGGTGCTCGATGCCGGCCTGGTCTTCGAGGGTGAAGCGGGCCAGGCGCGGGCTGTCCAGGTCGAGCACGCCGACCAAGCGGCCGTCCTTGACCAGCGGTACCACCAGTTCGCTGTTCGAGGCGCTGTCGCAGGCGATATGCCCGGCAAACGCATGTACGTCCTCGACCCGCTGGGTTTCCCGGGTCGCCGCGGCGGTCCCGCAGACGCCCCGGCCGAAGGGAATGCGCACGCAGGCGATCTGCCCCTGGAACGGTCCGAGCAGCAGTTCTTCATCGCGGTTGAGGTAGAACCCGGCCCAGTTCAGGTCCTCCAGCTGATTGAACAGGAAGGCCGAGAATTGCGCGGCATTGGCGATAAAATCCCGCTCGTCCGCCAGCAGCGATTCCAACTGCGCGTGCAGCAGCCCGTAGCCGTCCAGGCCGCTACCCGCGTTCTGTAAATCGATCATGGTGCCTGCTCCAGCAACTTCAAACCCACCCAATAGCGGGCAAACTGATAGGCGCAACGGCCATTGCGATTACCGCGCCCGGTAGCCCAGCGCACCGCCTGGATATCCAGTGCCTCATCACGCTGCCAGGCCAGGCCGGCCTTGAGCGCCAACTCGCCGACCCAGTGCTCGACCACACTGAGAAAGTGCTCCTGGGTGAAGGGGTAGAACGACAGCCACAGGCCGAAGCGGTCGGACAAGGCGATCTTGTCCTCCACGGCTTCGCTGGGGTGCAATTCGCCGTCGACACGCGTCCAGTTTTCGTTATCGCTCTCTTTCTCCGGCACCAGGTGCCGGCGGTTCGAGGTGGCGTAGAGCAAGACGTTGTCCGGGGCCTGTTCGAGGGAACCGTCGAGCACGCTCTTGAGCACACGATAGTCGCCTTCGCCCGCCTCGAAGGACAGGTCATCGCAAAACAGCACGAAGCGCTGCGGCAACTTTTGCAACTGCTCCACCACCCGCGGCAGATCCGCCAGGTGATCGCGCTCGATCTCGATCAGGCGCAGGCCCGCTTTGGCATGCTCGGCGAGCAAGGCACGCACCAGCGAGGACTTGCCGGTGCCACGCGCGCCCCAGAGCAAGGCATGGTTGGCCGGCAAGCCATCGAGGAACTGCCGGGTGTTGCGCGCCAACTGCTCGCGTTGCTTGTCCACGCCGATCAGGTCGGACAACCGCATATCCAGGCTGACCTCCAGCGGCAACAAGTAGCCACTGCGACCTTCACGCTGCCAGCGGGCCGCCAGGCAGCCGTTCCAATCAATGGCCTGGCGCGGCGCGGGCAACAGCGGTTCAAGACGGGCGAGCACCGCGTCGGCACGCTCAAGAAAGGCATTCAATCGGGAATCCACGACGTTTCCTCAGGCAAGTTCATACGATGATGTCGCGTTGGCGCCGTCGGGCGCCGGCAAGCTCTGGCAGACTGCACACCGCGCGTATCGAATCCCCCACTGCCGGTGCGTGCCTCGGATCAGCTATGCTTGCCCGGCGAAGGGAAAGGAAAGTGGTACACCACCCCATGGATATAAAATTCACCCACCGCTTGTCCTACAAACAAGCCCGGTTGACGGTGCTGGTCGGCTTCATTCTGGGAACACTGCTCAGTCTGCTGCAAATCGGCATCGATTATGCCAGCGAAAGCGCCTCGATCAACCGTGAAATCCTCTCCCTGCTGGAAATCAGCCACAACCCGGCATCGAGGATCGCCTACAACATCGACGCCGAACTGGCGCAGGAACTGGCCCTGGGTCTGCTGCGCTCGCCGGCGGTGCTGCGCGCGCAGTTGATCGACAACAACCATATGGTCCTGGCCAGTGTCGAACGGCCGCGCCAGGAGGGCAGCTATCGGATGATCAGCGATTGGCTGTTCGGCGCCGATCGGCGCTTTGAAGACCGGCTTTTTCTCAGCCATTTGCCGGACGAATCCCTGGGCACCCTACACCTGGATATCGACACCTATACCTTCGGCATACGCTTCCTGCATCGGGCCGAGATCACCCTGCTCAACGGTTTTGCCCGCAGCCTGATCCTCACCCTCATCCTGCTGGTGTTGTTCTATGTGATGCTGACCAAACCTCTGGTGCGGGTGATCCAGGCCCTCAGCAGCAGCACCCCGGGCCAGTCGAAACAGGCGCGGCTGGCCTTCCCTCAGGGCCATGAACACGATGAGATCGGCGTGCTGGTCAAGGTCGCCAACCAGCAATTCGAGAACATGAGCACCGAGATCCAGCAGCGCCGCAGTGCTGAAAACCGCCTGACCGACTACCTGGGCCAGCTGGAAAATATCGTCTCGGCGCGCACCACCGAACTCAAGGCCAGCAACGCGCGGTTGAGTCAATCCAACGAAGAACTGGAGGTGGCGCGCAGCACGGCGCTGAACATGGCCCAGGCCCGTTCGGCGTTTCTGGCCAACATGAGCCATGAGATCCGCACGCCCTTGAACGGGCTGCTCGGCATGATCGCCCTGTCCCTGGACAGCCCGTTGAACGCCGAGCAACGCCAGCAGTTGTCGATTGCCCACGACTCAGGGAAAGTCCTGGTGGAGCTGCTCAACGACATCCTCGACCTGTCGAAATTCGATGCCGGGCAATTGGAGCTGGAGCGCATCCCCTTCGACCTCGGCGCGCTGATCGAGGACACCGCCAACCTGCTTTCGCAAAACGCCGCCCCCAGCGTCGAGCTGGCCTGCCTGATCGACCCGCAATTCCCGGCGCTGGTACTCGGCGACCCGACGCGGGTCCGGCAGATCGTCAGCAACCTGTTGTCCAACGCCCTGAAGTTCACTCGCTTCGGCCGGGTCGATGTGCGCCTGAGCGCCCGCGACAACGGCGTGCGCATCGAAATCTGCGACACCGGTATCGGTATCGCCCAGGAAGCCCAGGCGAAGATCTTCCAGCCCTTCACCCAGGCCGGTGCCGGCATCACCCGCCAGTTCGGCGGCACCGGCCTGGGGCTGACCCTGACCTACAACCTCTGCGAGGCCATGAAAGGCCGCCTGACCATCAACTCCGAAGTCGGCTTCGGCAGCCAGTTCTGCGCCGAACTGCCGCTGCCCGGACACACGCCGGCGGCGACACCGCGGCTCCTCACCGGCAAGATCATCGCCGTGACCTCCAGCACCAGCGGCCTGAGCGAACTGCTCGGCCAGCAGTTGCCGGTCTGGGGCCTGGACTATCAACACTACGGGCTGGATGACAGCCTGGCCGGCGTTAACCCCGACCTGTTGATCACCGACTGTCCCGAATGCCTGTTCGGCCTGCGGCCGGCAATCAGCGCGCCGATCCTGCTGGTCACCGCCTATGGCAACTTCATGCCCAGTGAGCAGGCCAGTGCCCTCGCCCCGCTGCAACAGCAGGCCCGCCCCTTGGCGCGCAACGCGCTGTACCAGACGCTGGCGCGCATCCTGCTGCCCGACGATCCGGCAGAGCTCAACGTCCAGCCCCGGGACAGCCAGCCCTTGCGGCGCGCGCGTATCCTGTTGGTGGAGGACAATCCGGTCAATCAACTGGTGGCCAAGGGCATGCTCGGCAAGCTCGGCTGCGAAGTGACAGTCGCCGCCCATGGCGGCGAGGCCCTGAGCCAGCTGGAGCAGCAGGTGTTCGACCTGGTGTTGATGGACTGCAATATGCCGGTCATGAATGGTTACGAAGCCAGCCGGCAGATACGCCGTAGTGGGCGCTGGCCAAACCTGCCGATCGTCGCGCTGACGGCCAACGCCATGCCCGAGGAACGTGAACGCTGCCGGGCCGCGGGCATGAGCGATTACCTGGCCAAGCCCTTCCGCCGTGAAGAACTGATGGCCCTGCTCGAACAGTGGGTGCCTGCTACAACGACTTGAGTTGGACCAGCAACTGGTCGAGGCCGTGGCGCAGCTCGTCGAGCCGGGTCAGATCGACGCCACTGTCGCAGAGCAGGCGGGTCTTGATCGGCAACACCTGAGCACGCAAGGCCGCCCCCGCCGGGCTCAGGCTCAGGTGCACTTCGCGCTCGTCGAGGGCCGAACGACGCCGTTGCACCAGGGCCATCTGCTCGAGGCGCTTGAGCAGCGGCGTCAGCGTCCCCGAGTCCAGCAGCAGGCGCTCGCCGAGAGCCTTGACCGTCGGTTGCGCCGGCGCGCTGTCGTGCCACTCCCACAGCACCAGCATCGCCAGGTACTGCGGGTAGGTCAGGCGCAACTGCTCCAGCATCGGCTTGTAGCCGCGGATCACCGCCCGGGAAGCGGCATAGAGCTTGAAGCAGAGCTGGCTGTCGAGGCTCAGCGAATCGCTGGACAGGTCATTCATTTAAGCAGGGCTTCGATCTCGCGGGTGAGGTTCTCCGGCTTGGTGGTGGGCGCGAAACGCTTCACCAGGCGGCCGTCCTTGCCAATCAGGAACTTGGTGAAATTCCACTTGATGCCCTGGGACCAGAGCAGACCCGGTGCGCGTTTCTTCAGCTGGACGAACAGCGGATGGGCAGCGTCGCCGTTGACGTCGATCTTCTTGAACAGCGGGAAACTGACGCCGTAGTTCAGCTCGCAGAACTCGGAGATCGCCCCTTCGTTGCCCGGCTCCTGCTTGCCGAACTGGTTGCAGGGAAAACCGAGCACCACCAGCCCCTGGTCCTTGTAGGACTGCCAGAGTTGCTCAAGCCCTTTGTACTGCGGGGTAAACCCGCACTTGCTGGCGGTGTTGACCACCAGGATCGCCTTGCCGGCGAAGTCGCCCAGGGTCTTTTGCTCGCCCTTGATGGTGGTGCAAGGGATGTTCAGCAGGTTATCGCTCATGACAGTTCCTCCAATGAATGTCGAACAAGATAGCGAGCAATTGAATTGCGCACAATTCAATTGCTCGGATTGATGGTCCCCTATAAGCCATGCCCCCCAGCCCACCAGGTTTCGCGCGGGCCCGGAAATCAGGAACACCGCGCAACAGCGGATTCAGCCGCGCGGAGCCAGATCCAGGCACACCGAGTTGATGCAGTAGCGCAAACCGGTCGGCGGCGGGCCGTCGGGAAAAACATGGCCCAGGTGCGCGTCGCATTTGGCGCAGACCACTTCGGTGCGGATCATGCCGTGGCTGATATCGCGGATCTCGACCATCGCATTGTCGCCGATCGGCTGGTAGAAACTCGGCCAGCCGCAGCCGGAGTCGAACTTGGTACGGGAATCAAACAGCGGCTCATTGCAGCAGATGCAATGATAGACCCCGTCGGTCTTGGTGCCGTTGTATTTACCGGAAAACGGCCGCTCGGTGCCTTTGAGCCGGCACACGTTGTACTGCTCCGGGTCGAGCATGGCGTGCCATTCTTCCAGGGTTTTTTCCAACTTTTCCATCGTTACACCTCGGCGGCTGAAAAACCCCGATCTGTCTCTTTTCCACGGATCGGGCGGCACGTATGATTGCGCCTCGTCAAATGCCAGTCTGGCACCCGCGTCCGACGCATTCAAACGGATTTTCCCAGCCAGCGGCTGGGGGACCACAAGACGCGGTGAAAACGCAGTATTGCCATAGCGGCCTCGACGAGACCGCCTGGATCGTCCATTTTCAGGATCACATCGCCATGCAGGTCAGCAAATCGAACAAGCTCGCCAACGTCTGCTATGACATTCGCGGCCCAGTGCTCAAGCACGCCAAGCGCCTGGAAGAGGAAGGCCATCGCATCCTCAAGCTGAACATCGGCAACCCGGCGCCCTTCGGTTTCGAAGCCCCGGACGAAATCCTCCAGGACGTGATCCGCAACCTGCCGACCGCGCAGGGCTACAGTGACTCCAAGGGTCTGTTCAGCGCCCGCAAGGCGGTCATGCAGTACTACCAGCAAAAGCAGGTCGAAGGTGTCGGCATCGAAGACATCTACCTGGGCAACGGTGTGTCCGAACTGATCGTGATGTCCATGCAGGCCCTGCTCAACAATGGCGACGAAGTGCTGGTTCCGGCGCCGGACTACCCGCTGTGGACCGCCGCCGTGACCCTGGCCGGAGGCAACCCGGTGCATTACCTGTGCGACGAGCAGGCCAACTGGTGGCCGGACCTGGCCGACATCAAGGCCAAGATCACCCCCAACACCAAGGCCCTGGTGATCATCAACCCGAACAACCCGACAGGCGCGGTGTATTCGAAGGAAGTCCTGCTGGGCATGCTGGAACTGGCCCGCCAGCACAACCTCGTGGTCTTTTCCGACGAAATCTACGACAAGATCCTCTACGACGACGCCGTCCACATCTGCACCGGCTCCCTGGCGCCCGACCTGCTCTGCCTGACCTTCAACGGCCTGTCCAAATCCTACCGGGTCGCGGGTTTCCGCTCCGGCTGGGTGGCAATCTCCGGGCCCAAGCAGAATGCCCAGAGCTACATCGAAGGCATCGACATACTGGCCAACATGCGCCTGTGCGCCAACGTGCCGAGCCAGCACGCGATCCAGACCGCCCTCGGCGGCTACCAGAGCATCAACGACCTGGTGTTGCCGGCCGGCCGCCTGCTGGAACAGCGCAACCGCACCTGGGAACTGCTCAACGACATTCCTGGTGTCAGCTGCGTGAAACCCATGGGCGCGCTCTACGCCTTCCCGCGGATCGACCCGAAAGTCTGCCCGATCCTCAACGACGAGAAGTTCGTCCTCGACCTGCTGCTCTCGGAAAAACTGCTGGTGGTCCAGGGCACCGCGTTCAACTGGCCATGGCCCGATCACTTCCGCGTGGTCACCCTGCCTCGGGTGGATGACCTGGAACAGGCCATCGGGCGCATCGGCTCGTTCCTGAAAACCTACCGCCAGTAATCTCCTACAACCTCCTGCGACTCATCCGTGAGCCGCAGGAGGGCACTTTTCCCTCATTTCTTTTTGTATGTCTTTGCGTCAGCATGCCGCCGGCCAGGGACTCCCCCTCACAGCCAACACATCCCCCGGTTTCAAAGGGGCTTGCAGCGCTACGCCGCCTTAAAAACCCGAGCTATCCCTTAGGAAATGACTGGCAAGCGGCTAGAATCAAGCTGTAGGACACAGTTTGAAATAGTCACCCGGTTGAATAGGTCGGAGCCGCACCTTATATACCCCGCATGACGCTACATCTTTAGCTGAGGAGAAACTTTCAACCATGATGCGCATCCTGCTGTTCTTGGCCACTAACCTGGCGGTCGTGCTGATTGCCAGCATCACCCTGAGCCTTTTCGGCTTCAACGGGTTCATGGCGGCCAACGGGGTTGATCTCAACCTCAATCAGCTGCTGGTCTTCTGTGCGGTCTTTGGTTTCGCGGGTTCGCTGTTCTCGCTGTTCATCTCCAAGTGGATGGCGAAGATGAGCACCGGCACCCAGCTCATTACCCAACCTCGTACCCGCCATGAACAGTGGCTGCTGCAAACCGTCGAGCAACTGTCCCGCGACGCCGGGATCAAGATGCCCGAAGTGGGTATCTTCCCGGCCTACGAGGCGAACGCCTTCGCCACCGGCTGGAACAAGAACGACGCGCTGGTCGCGGTCAGCCAGGGCTTGCTGGAGCGGTTCTCGCCCGATGAAGTGAAAGCCGTGCTGGCCCACGAGATCGGCCACGTGGCCAATGGCGACATGGTCACCCTGGCGCTGATACAGGGCGTGGTGAACACCTTCGTGATGTTCTTCGCGCGAATCATCGGCAACTTCGTCGACAAGGTCATCTTCAAGAATGAAGAAGGCCAGGGCATCGCCTACTACGTGGCGACCATCTTCGCCGAACTGGTCCTGGGCTTCCTGGCCAGCGCCATCGTCATGTGGTTCTCGCGCAAGCGCGAATTCCGCGCCGACGAAGCCGGGGCCAGCCTCGCCGGTACCGCCGCGATGATCGGCGCCCTGCAACGTTTGCGCTCCGAACAGGGTTTGCCGGTGCACATGCCGGACACCCTGAACGCCTTCGGCATCAACGGTGGCCTGAAACAGGGCCTGGCGAAGATGTTCATGAGCCACCCGCCGCTGGAAGAGCGTATCGAAGCCCTGCGTCGGCGCGGCTGATAAGCACCCTGATGGCCCCGCTTATGAGGGGCTGTGGTTGTGGGAGCGGAGCTTGCCCGCGAAGGCGCCTGTGAGGACGCCAAAAGCTTCGCGGGCAAGCTCCGCTCCCACAACAGCCAACAGCGCGGTGTTTTCAGAGTCACCACCCGCCTGTCTCCTGCCCTGATCATCGCAGGCTTACCCGCCTCCTACGAAACCTTCTCCAAGCGGTAAACCCGCTCATCAAGCCGGGTGACACCGGCCTGGAGAAACTTCCAGCTTTCGCCGAGCACATCCTGCTCGTCCTCCACCTGAAGCTGCCATTGGGGCTCCAGCAAGCGCCGGACCTCCCCATCGAGCAAGGCGAACGGCGGCCCATCGAGTTGGGTCTGGTCGTAGTCCAGGGTGATCAACAAGCCCTGGGTGCCGACCGCCAGTATCCTGCTCAAATGCGCCGCATAACGCTCGCGCATGGCTGGCGGCAAGGCGATCAGCGCCGCCCGGTCATACAACCCCACGCAGTCGGCAACGTCTTGCGCCGTCAAGGCAAAGAAATCCCCGCACCAGAGCTCCAGCGGACCCGCCTCATAAACCATGAACGCGCCCTGCTGACGTATCAGCGGCTTGAGCTGCTGCTCGGCAAAAAAAGCCTCCACCGCCTTCTCCGACAACTCCACCCCCAGGACCCGCAGGCCTTGCGCCGCCAGCCAGGCCAGGTCGAGACTCTTGCCACACAAGGGCACCAGCACCCGCGCCTCGATCGGCAATGCCAGGTCGGGCCAGAAGCGCTGCAGATGGGGGTTGACCTGCTCCAGGTGAAAGCCGATCTGGTTGTGTTCCCAACGCTTGTGCCAAAATTCCGGTTGCATAGGTCACCCTGAAAATTCGATCAAAAAGCACTAAAACTTATATTAGATTTAGATCAATGATCTGATTGAAGATGGCGTCATCTTAACTCGACGCTCAGGACTTTTATTATGCTCCCCAGCCTGTTCATCTCCCACGGTTCGCCCATGCTGGCCCTCGATCCCGGCGCCAGTGGCCCGGCCCTGGCGCGCCTGGCGGCCGAGCTGCCGCGACCGAAGGCCATCGTCATCGTCTCGGCCCACTGGGAAAGCCAGGACCTGCGGGTCAGCAGCAATCCGCAACCGGAAACCTGGCACGACTTCGGCGGTTTTCCACAGGAGCTGTTCGCCGTGCAATACCCGGCGCCCGGTGAGCCGCAGTTGGCCGCCGAGGTCGCCGCGCTCCTCAATGCCGCCGGTCTGCCCGCTCAGCTCGATGAGCAGCGCCCGTTCGACCACGGGGTCTGGGTGCCCCTGTCGCTGATGTACCCGCAAGCCGATATCCCGGTGGTCCAGGTGTCCCTGCCGAGCCGCCAGGGCCCGGCCCTGCAGACGCGCATCGGGCATGCGCTCAGCGGCCTGCGGGCACAGGGCATCCTGCTGATCGGCTCCGGCAGCATTACCCATAATCTTGGCGAACTGGACTGGCATGCCGGGCCGAACAGCATCGAGCCGTGGGCCAAGGCCTTCCGCGACTGGATGGTCGACAAGCTCGCCGCCGATGACGAAGCGGCCCTGCACGACTACCGCAAACAGGCGCCCTACGCCGTGCGCAGCCACCCCAGCGACGAACACCTGCTGCCGCTGTACTTCGCTCGTGGCGCCGGCGGCCAGATGAGCATTGCCCACCAGGGTTTCACCATGGGCGCCCTGGGCATGGACATCTATCGCTTCGCCTGACGCGCCCCCCCCCTGTGGGAGCCCGGCTTGCTGGCGATGAGGCCAGTGAGTCTTGCAGTGATCTTACGGACGCCATCGCCGGCAAGCCGGGCTCCCACAGGGGTTCGCACGGTGAATGCGCAAACGCTGTAAAAACAGGCAAAAAAAATCCCCGAACCAGTCGGGGATTTTTTTATCGATCAATCAACCCGGGGGCTGATCAATCTTCGCGGTAACGACGCAGCTTGAGCTGCTTGCCAGCCACGCGGGTGTCCTTCAGTTTGGTCAGCAGACGCTCCAGACCATCTTCCGGCAGTTCTACCAGACTGAAGCTGTCACGCACCTGGATGCGACCGATCGCTTCACGCGCCAGGCCACCTTCGTTAAGGATGGCGCCCAGCAGGTTCTTGGCGGCGATACCGTCACGCGCACCCAGCGCGGTACGGCAACGGGCACGACCTTCAGCCAACGGCACCGGAGCACGACGCTCACGATCGCTACGCTCAGGACGGTCACCGGAACGCTCCGGACGATCGCCACGTGGCGCATTGTTCGGCACCAGCGGACGCTCTTTCTCGATCGCCGCCAGGGTCAGCGCCTGGCCATTGGTGGCCTTGCGCAGCAGGGCCGCGGCCAGGGCACGCGGGCTGCAACCGATATCGGCGGTCAGGCGATCGAGCAGCTCGCCATGGGTCGATTCAGCATCGGCTACCAGTGGCGAAAGGCTGTTGGTCAGTTTCTTGATGCGCGCATCGAGAACAGCCTGGGCATCCGGCAGGCGGACTTCGGCGACTTTCTGACCGGTCACACGCTCGATCACTTGCAGCATGCGGCGCTCACGTGGCGTCACCAGCAACAGTGCGCGACCTTCGCGACCGGCACGGCCGGTACGGCCGATACGGTGCACGTAGGACTCAGGATCGTACGGCATGTCGACGTTGAACACGTGGGTGATACGCGGAACGTCCAGGCCACGTGCGGCAACGTCGGTCGCCACAACGATGTCCAGACGGCCATCCTTGAGGGATTCGATCACGCGCTCACGCTGGTTCTGGGCGATGTCGCCGTTCAGCGCGGCAGCCTTGTAGCCTTTGGCTTCCAGGGCGCTGGCCAGGTCCAGGGTCGCTTGCTTGGTGCGCACGAACATGATCAGGGCGTCGAAATCCTCGACTTCCAGCAGGCTCAGCACAGCCGAGGTCTTCTGGTCGGCGTGAACCAACAGGTGAGCCTGTTCGATCGCGGTAACGGTCTGGGTCTTGGTCTGAATCTTGACGTGTTGCGGATCGCGCAGATGGCGTTCGGCAATGGCGCGGATCGACTGCGGCAGGGTCGCCGAGAACAAAACGGTCTGACGGGTTGCTGGCAGGGACTTGAAGATGACTTCCAGGTCGTCCATGAAGCCAAGCTTGAGCATTTCGTCCGCTTCATCGAGAACCAGGTGGTTCACGGTGGCCAGGACTTTTTCGTCACGACGCAGGTGGTCGCACAGACGACCCGGAGTGGCGACAACAATCTGTGCGCCATTACGGATTGCTTTCAGTTGTGGGCCCATGGGCGCGCCGCCGTAAACGGCCACAACGGTAACGCCCGGCATTTGCTTGGCGTAGGTTTCGAAAGCGGTTGCTACTTGCAACGCCAACTCACGGGTTGGCGCCAGGATCAGGGCTTGCGGTTCGCGCTTAGCAGGATCGATACGATGCAGGATCGGCAGGGCGAACGCAGCGGTTTTACCCGTACCGGTTTGCGCCTGGCCAATCATGTCGTGGCCGGCCATGATGATCGGGATCGATTGCTGCTGGATAGCCGAAGGCTCTTCGTAGCCAGTCGCGGTGACGGCTGCAAGAATATTCGGATTAAGATTAAAAGCGGCGAAGCCGCCGATTTCCTGGGTCATGGGTCTGCCTCTAAGTGCATCCGCAAAGACCCATGCTCCAAAGCTGCGCATGCCTTGTAAGACTCTGAGAGTCACCCTGGCAGCTTTGTCGGCGGGGATTTGCGAAAACGATTGAATGAAAGAATCGTCAAGGATAGTCCGCATGGCGGACAGCAGCCGAAGCTGACTTCGGGGAATTGCATTACCTAAACGCGGCCCGGTTAAAGGCCGGCGCGCACTATACCGGAATTGGCGAAAAAAGGGAGATTTATTTATCTGGAAATGCCGCTGTACGCCTCTCTATGGCGGGCTTTGCAGATAATCGGTCACCGGCTTGCCTCTGACCCTCCTTGCCGGATGGGCCTGGCGGCTTAAACGGTTCACTCGTCGGAATCTGCGAATAAAACTCAAGCGATCTCCAGAGCACGACAAAACTGCGTATGCCGTCTTGCCCCTTGACTCGCAACTGCAGCCAACGCTGTCAATGTGGGAGCCGGCTTGCCGGCGATAGCGGTGTTGGATTCACCATCGTCATCGCTGGCAAGCCAGCTCCTACAAGGTCCGTGTTTGCTTCAGATCCTGGCGGCGAACAAGGCCTGATGCGCCCGGCATTGCTCGGCCGTAAGCATGAACACGCCGTGCCCACCGCGCTCGAAGTCCAGCCAGGCAAAGTCCACCTCGGGGTACAGCGCCTCGACATGCACCTGGCTGTTGCCGACCTCGACAATCAGCAGGCCCTTCTCGGTCAGATGATCCGCCGCCTCGGCCAGCATCCGCCGTACCAGGTTCAGACCGTCGTCACCGCACGCCAGGCCCAGCTCGGGCTCATGCTGGTATTCCTCCGGCATGTCGGCAAAATCCTCGGCATCCACATAAGGGGGGTTGGAGACGATCAGGTCGAAACGCTGGCCGGGCAGACCGTCGAAACCATCGCCCTGGACCGTGAACACCCGCTCATCGACGCCGTGGCGCTCGATATTCTGGTTGGCCACTTCCAGCGCCTCGAAAGACAGGTCGGCCAACACCACTTCCGCCTGCGGGAACTCATAGGCACAGGCGATGCCAATGCAGCCGGAGCCAGTGCACAGGTCGAGAATCCGCGCTGGCTCATTCGCCAGCCAGGGAGCGAAGTGGCCCTCAATCAATTCGCCGATCGGCGAACGTGGAATCAGCACCCGCTCGTCAACGATAAACGACAGACCACAGAACCAGGCCTCGCCCAGCAGATAGGCGGTGGGCACACGATCTTCGATGCGGCGCTTGAGCAGGTGCTGCAAGCGGCTCAGCTCGTCATCTTCCAGGCGGCAGTCGAGGTAGCTGTCGGCGATTTCCCATGGCAGGTGCAAGGCCCCCAGCACCAGTTGACGCGCCTCATCCCAGGCATTATCGGTGCCATGACCAAAAAACAGATCCGCGCCATGAAAGCGGCTGACAGCCCAACGAATATGGTCGCGCAGCGTACGCAGGCGGGAATTGATCACGGGGGGAGGCTCCTGAAAAAAACGACGGGGGATTCTAACAGTCAAACCGGCACCGGGTGAAAATAAGGCAAAAAGACATCATCCACCGCCGTTTCGCCCGCGGGCAAACAACCCTTGACACGGCTACAGCCCAATAACCACGCCGCCTGCGCGGGTTGCGATTCACATACGCGCTCAGCCGGAGGACAATGCGGTAAAAGCCCCACTCAAAGGAGCCCCGAATGCCTGTTCCAAAGACGATGTTTCAACTCAGCGGCCGTGGTTATGCAGCCGCCAATCTGGGCCATGCCAGCCTGTTGATCATCGACGCCCAGAAAGAATATCTCAGCGGCCCGCTGGCCTTGTCCGGCATGGACGCTGCCGTCGACAATATCAAGCAGTTGGTGGCCGCCGCCCGCCAGGCCGGACGCCCCATCGTGCATATCCGTCACCTGGGCACCGTGGGCGGTCTGTTCGATCCCCAGGGCGAGCGCGGCGAATTCATCCCCGGGCTGGAACCCCAGGGCGACGAAACCCTGATCGGCAAGCTGCTGCCCAGCGCCTTTCACGGCACCGGCCTGGAGAAGCACCTGCAGGACCTCGGCTCCCTGGACCTGATCGTCTGCGGTTTCATGAGCCACTCCAGTGTCAGCACCACGGTGCGCGCAGCCAAGAACCTGGGTTTCCGCTGTACCCTGGTGGAAGATGCCTGCGCGACCCGCGACCTGCCCTACAAAGGTGAAATCATCAGCGCTGTCCAGGTCCAGCGTACCGAGATGGCGATCATGGCGGACAATTTCGCCACCCTCGCCCAGACCAAAGAGCTGATCGGCTAGCCGTTTCGATGGAGCGTCCTGACGACCGCCCATCCATTAACGCGGTCAATTGCGTCTCATTTTCCGATTTCCCGGACACATCAGGAACAAGCCGACCATCTCCCGGTCGAAGGGCCGATACTCATAGAGGAAATCGGAATGAAGATATCCGATGGTTTTGACGCTCGCCGCCTGCGCCCCCGGGGCCAGAGCAGCTGGGGCTCACGTTTGAGCGCGGCGCTTGCCGCGTTGCTGGCCACCTTCGGGGTGCTGCTGATCATGGCCGGCGCGGCCAGCCTGCTCGGCCACGCGCCGGCACTGGGTGATTTGAATGCCACGCCGGTCGGTTCGGCGGTGGCTTTGGGCGTGGGCCTGCTGACGCTCTGGCTCGGTGTCTGGCTGTGGCGCCGCAGCCGGCGCCGGATGCGCCGCGGCCACGGGCTGAACATCGCCCCCCACCTGATGAAAAAGCACGACTGATCAAGCACCTGCGCGCAATCTGCGGTGACGCCACCCAGGGCACTTGGGTAAACTGCCAGGCCCTGCGGAGGCTGACATGCAAGACGACGACTTTTCCCTGTTCAAAAGCGAGATCCGTGGCGTCAAGCCGATCAAGCATGATCGTGCCGACACCGGCAAGCCCAAGTCCGATCGCGCGCAGCTGGCCAAGTTGCGCCAGGCGGCCACGGTGCGGGTGCAGGACACCGCGGTGGATGGGCTGTCCGACCAGTTCGTTATCGACGTCGGCCCCGAAGACGAGTTGCACTGGGCCCGCGACGGGGTTCAGGAAAGCCAGATGCGCAAGCTCAAGATCGGCCAGATTCCGTTCGAAGGCAGCCTCGACCTGCACGGCATGAGCGTGGAGAAAGCCCGGGAAACCCTCTGGGCCTTTCTCGCCGAGGCGACCAAATTCGAAATCCGCTGTGTGCGTGTCACCCACGGCAAGGCGGTACGCCTGGACGGCAAGCGCCCGATGATCAAGAGCCACGTCAACACCTGGCTGCGCCAGCACGCCCAGGTCCTGGGTTTCACCTCCTGCCAGCCGAAACATGGCGGTGCGGGGGCGGTGTATGTGATGCTCAAGCGGACCATGATGGAAGGCCGCGACGAGTAACCGGACTGTCATCGAATTTGCAGGCGGCTGCCAGCCGCCGTATCCTTGCCCTTTGCGTAAACTCCCACAGGTAGCTTCATGTCCCTGGAACAGAATTACACCGAGATCCTCGGCCAACTCGGCGAGGACGTCTCCCGCGAGGGTCTGCTCGACACACCCAAGCGCGCCGCCAAAGCCATGCAGTACCTTTGCCGCGGTTACGAACAGAGCCTGGAAGAAGTCACCAATGGTGCCTTGTTCAGCTCCGACAACAGCGAAATGGTGCTGGTCAAGGACATCGAGCTCTACTCGCTGTGCGAACACCACCTGCTGCCGTTCATCGGCAAGGCCCACGTGGCCTACATTCCGAGTGGCAAGGTGCTGGGCCTGTCCAAGGTCGCGCGCATCGTCGACATGTATGCCCGGCGCCTGCAGATCCAGGAAAACCTCAGCCGCCAGATCGCCGACGCGGTCCAGCAGGTGACCGGTGCTCTGGGTGTGGCGGTGGTGATCGAAGCCAAGCACATGTGCATGATGATGCGCGGTGTGGAGAAACAGAATTCGTCGATGATCACCTCGGTGATGCTCGGTGAGTTCCGCGAAAACGCCGCGACCCGCAGCGAGTTCCTGGCACTGATCAAGTAAGCCGCTGATGCAGTACCTGTGAGAGGGTTGCTTGTGTGGGAGCGGTGCTTGTCGGATCGCCGCACCGCCGCGAAGCTTTTAGCGGCCTCAAGGGCCTCTTCGCGCGCAAGCTGCGCTCCCACACAAGCTGCATTCCTACACAAGCAACCCTCTCAAACAAATTTCGCCCCCACCCAAACAGCGTGCCCACCACTATCAGGTAAGCTGCACCCCTTCTCCACCGCCCACGAGGCTATCCCGTGTTCGTCAAAGCACTTCGAGTCGGCCTGGGCCAACTCATCATCTTCATCGATTTCCTCACCCGCCCAAGCAAGCAAAAACGCCCCGCGCCTGATCAGGCCAAGGTCGAGGCCGCGGCCCGGGAACTGACCCTCTATCAGTTCCACGCCTGCCCGTTCTGCGTGAAGACCCGCCGCACCCTGCGCCGCCTCAACGTGCCGGTGGCCCTACGTGACGCGAAGAACAACGAACAGGATCGCCAGACCCTGCTCGAGCAAGGCGGCAAGATCAAGGTGCCGTGCCTGCGTATCGAAGAAAACGGCCAGACCACCTGGATGTACGAATCCAAGGTGATCATCGACTATCTGCAGAAGCGTTTTTCCGCGGCCTGAACCCGGGCACCTTTAGTTGCGGCAGCCGTTGGTTTCATCACGACACTCGGTATAAGCCTTCAACTGCGCCGCACGCTGCCGGGTCAACTCGGCCTTGCACTGCAAATCAAGCATCGGCCAGATCGAACCACCGTCCGCCGGTTTGCCATTCCGATACAGGCAATCGGCGTCACGGAAAGCCAGCCACTTGCGCTGCGCATCCTTGAGCGCTGCTTTGTTGGCCGGGTTCTTCAGGTAGTCCATCTGCGTCTTGTAGTACCGGTTGAGGTCGTTGTCGGCCCTCTTCAATTCCTTGCCCGCACATTCATTCATCGACGCCTGGTTGGCATCGCAGTTATCGGCCGCCTGTGCGCCCGTGGCCAGGCCGAGAACACCCAGCGCAAAAAAAGCCAACATGGGATAACTCATGCGGTCTTCCTTGTTCGGTGAATAAACAGATGACCTACCTCCTGTAGGAGCCGGCTTGCCGGCGATAGCGAGCTGACAGTCGACATCTCTGTCGCCTGACAAACCACTATCGCCAGCAAGCCGGCTCCTACAGGGAGGGTTTGCGTCATCCAGAAGCTCGCGTCATACGCCAGATCGTCAATCCAGCATGCCGACATGCTTCGGATGGCTGGCCACCCGCTGCAACCAGGCCTGGATGCCCGGGTAGGCGCTCAGGTCGAAGCCGCCCTGATCGGCGACATGGGTATAGGCATACAACGCGATATCGGCGATCGAATAGTGCTCGCCCACCAGGTAAGGGGTTTGCTGAAGCTGCTTCTCCATCACCTTCAACGCCTTGTGCCCACGCTTCTGCAGCTTGAGGTATTCCTCACGACGCTCCTCCGGCAAGCCCAGATAGAACTCGATAAACCGCGCTACCGCGATATAGGGTTCGTGGCTGTACTGCTCGAAGAACTGCCATTGCAGCACCTGGGTGCGCAAACGCGGCTCGCTGGGCAAGAATTCGCTGCCGTCGGCCAGGAAGTTGAGAATCGCGTTGGACTCCCACAGGCAGGTGCCGTCTTCCAGCTCCAGCACCGGCACCTTGCCGTTGGGGTTTTTCGCCAGGAATTCCGGCGTCTCGGTGTCACCCTTGAGGATGTCCACCGGGTGCCAGCGATATTCCTGCCCCAGCAGGTGCAGCATCAGCTTGATCTTGTAGCAATTGCCCGACTGGTAATCGCCATAAACCTTGTACATGGCCCTCCCCTTAAGCCGCCTGTGCGACCTGTGCATGACGGATGACCGCGGCCAGGCGCTTGAGACCTTCGTCCAGGCGCTCCGCTGCGATGTGACTGAAATTAAGACGAAGATTACCCGGATTACGCTCCGGTTCGGCAAAAAAAGGCTCGCCGGGCATGAATGCGACATCCCGGCTCAATGCCTCGGCGAGCAAGGTACGGGTGTCCAGCGGCTGCTTGAGGGTCAACCAGAAGAACAATCCACCCTGCGGCACCTGCCAATCGGCCAGGTCGCCGAAGTGGCGCTCCAGTGCCTGTTGAAAAGCATCCCGTCGAACTCGGTAAAAGTCACGGAGTTGCACCAGGTGCTGGCGATATTTTTCCGTGCCGATCCACTGCAGCGCCTGCCACTGGCCGATGCGATTGGTGTGCAGGTCCGCCGACTGCTTGAGCTTGAGCAGATGGGGAAACAGGTCCGGGCTGGCGATCAGGTAGCCGACCCGCAATCCGGGAGCCAGGGTCTTGGAGACGGTGCCGGTGTAGATCCAACTGCTGTTGTTCAAACGACTGACAATCGGCCGGGCGCTGCCGCCGTCATAGGTCAACTCGCGATAGGGCTCATCCTCGATCAGGGTCACGCCGAACTCGTCGAGCAAGGCGGCGACAGCCTCACGCTTGGCTTCGCTGTAGCGCACGGCCGAGGGGTTCTGGAACGTCGGAATCAGGTAGACGAAGGCCGGCTGGTGGTTTTCCAGGCGCACGCGCAGTTGGAGCAGATCGGGGCCGTCCTGTTCCTGGGGGATCGTCAGGCACTCGGCGCCGAACAGCTGGAAGATCTGCAAGGCGGCGAGGTAGGTCGGCCCTTCGAGGAGGATCTCGGTGCCCTTGTCGATATGCAGCTTGGCCACCAGATCCAGGGTCTGCTGAGACCCGCTGACCACCAGTACCTGGCTGGCCTGGCAGTCGATCCCCAGCGCCCGCGCCTCGGCGGCCAGCACCTCGCGCAGCGCCGGCTCGCCCTCACTCATACCGTACTGGCCATAGCCGACCGGCAGCCCCTCCCACTCCAGCGTCGGCAACATGGCTTCGGACGGCAGGCCGCCGGCAAAGGACATCACTTCCGGACGCTGGGCGGCCGCGAGGATTTCGCGAATCAGGGAGCTTTTCAGACGGGTCACGCGTTCGGAGAAGGCCATGGATGGTCACCGGTAGCTAAGTGGACGAAAAGTACGTCAAACTGCTTGACCGAAATTACGCCGCCGCGAGCCAATACGTCAATATGCTTGACCTTAAAAATTCGAATGCCCAGCAAGATGCCATGCAGGCCTTCTTCTTCGGTTACCAGGCCTTCACCGCCAAGGCCGACGAAATGCTCGAGCGTCGTGGCTTGAGCCGGGTGCACCAGCGCATCGTGTTTTTTATCGCCCGTTATCCGGATGTGAGCGTCAAGGAGCTGCTGGCCTTGCTCGGCGTCAGCAAGCAGGCGCTGAACATGCCGTTACGCCAACTGACTGAAATGGACCTGGTGCGCAGCGTTGCGTCCGAGGCTGACAAGCGCAAGCGCCTGCTGCGCCTGACAGCGGAAGGTGAGCAGCTGGAGGCGTCGCTGCGCCGTGAGCAGGTCAAGTTGTTGCAGAAGGCCTTTGCCCAGGCCGGTGAGGCCGCCGTGGACGGCTGGTTGGCGGTGAACCTGGCGCTGGGAGAAAACCGCCCGTCCTGATACCACACTCCTTGTAGGAGCCAGCTTGCTGGCGATTGCGATCTGACAGTCGACATCTTTGTCGATGGGTAAACCGCTATCGCCAGCAAGCTGGCTCCTACAGGGTTCGCGACAACTCTCCTCTCAATCGCCCCCTTCCGACGTATCGCACACAAATTAAAAAACATTATTTGCTTTATTTGTATACAAAAGCATAATTCGTTTCGTGCGAGTTCCTGACTTTACAGTCAACAAACCCGTGCTGCCTCAAAGAGCCGCTGCCCGCCCCTGCGTCCGGCTCTGGAAATAACAATAAAACTCTTGAGGAGTACTCGCTGTGGAAAGCCGCAAATCCGAAGCCCCCTTGCTGGACCTGTCGCCACCCTCGAGTTCCGGCCTGCTGGAACGCCTGTTCAAGCTCAGGTTGCATCGCACCACGGTGAAAACCGAACTGATCGCCGGTGTGACCACCTTCATCACCATGGCCTACATCATCTTCGTCAACCCGAACATCATGGCCGACGCCGGTATCGATCATGGCGCGGCCTTTGTTGCCACCTGCATCGCCGCCGCCCTCGGCTGCCTGCTGATGGGCCTCTACGCCAACTGGCCGGTGGGCCTGGCACCGGGCATGGGCCTGAACGCGTTCTTCACCTACACCGTGGTCGGCACCATGGGCTACCACTGGGAAACCGCTCTTGGCGCGGTGTTTATCTCCGGTGTGCTGTTCATGGCGCTGACCCTGTCGCGGATCCGCGAATGGCTGCTCAACAGCATCCCCGTCAGCCTGCGCCATGCGATGGGGGCCGGGGTCGGGCTGTTTCTCGGGGTCATCGGCCTGAAAACCGCCGGAATCGTTGTCGCCAGCCCCGCCACCTTGATCAAGCTCGGAGCCCTGCATGAACCCGGCCCGCTGTTGGCTGCCGTCTGCTTCCTGATGATCGCGATCCTCAGCTACCACCGGGTCTTCGGTGCCATCCTCATCAGTATCATCAGCGTGACCCTGGCCGGTTGGGGCCTGGGGCTGGTGGAATACCACGGGATTTTTTCCACCCCACCGAGCCTGGCCCCGACCTGGATGGCCATGGACCTGAAGGGCGTGTTCAACGTCAGCATGATCAGCGTGGTGCTGGCCTTCCTCTTTGTGCACATGTTCGACACCGCCGGCACCCTGATGGGCGTCGCCCAGCGCGCCGGGCTGGTGAACGCCGACGGCCGTATCGAGAACCTGTCCCGGGCCATGAAAGCGGACAGCGTCTCCAGCGTATTCGGTGCGGTGGTCGGTGTACCGCCGGTCACCAGCTACGTGGAAAGTGCCGCGGGTGTTGCAGCAGGTGGTCGGACTGGTCTGACCGCTGTTACTGTAGGCATACTGTTTGTCGCGGCCATGTTCTTCGCCCCGTTGGCTGGCATGATCCCTGCGTACGCGACCGCGGGCGCGCTGATCTACGTGGCGATGCTGATGATGAGTGGCATGGCGCATATCGAGTGGGATGATGCGACGGACAGCATTCCGGCGATTGTCACCGCGATCATGATGCCGCTGACGTTCTCGGTCGCCGATGGGATCGCCCTGGGTTTTATCACCTATGTGGCACTGAAGGCGGGAACCGGCAAGTTCAAGGATATTTCCGTCAGCCTCTGGGTGCTGTGCGCCATTTTTATCGCCAAGTTCATCTTTCTGTAAGAGAACCCGAGCGGTAGTAACCAGCCCCATCTCGATGGGGCTTTTGTACGAAGGGAGAAACCCGATGAGTCTGGAAACCTGGTTGTTGTTCAGCACTGCCGCCCTGGTGGTGATCCTGATCCCCGGGCCGCTGTCGCTGCTGATGATCAGCAACAGCCTGAATTATGGATTGCGTCGCTCGTACCCGGCCTTTCTCGGCGGGGTCAGCGCCTCGATCTGCTTGTTGAGCGCCTCGGCTCTGGGTCTGGGTGCGTTGCTGCTGGCCTCGGAGCAGTTGTTCAGCGTGCTGAAGATTATCGGCGCGCTGTACCTGTTCCATCTCGCCTGGCAGAGCTGGCAACAATCGCGGCAACCGGCGCGGGCGGCGAATGTGCCCGAAACCGCACCGGTCCCGCGCTTTCGTGCCCTGTTTGGGCGCGCCTTCGTACTCGGTGCCAGCAACCCGAAGGACATCCTGTTCTTCGCCGCCTTCCTGCCGCAGTTTCTCAAGGCCGACCAAGCGTTTCTCGGCCAGTTGCTGGTGATGATCGCTACCTGGACCGTGTTGGATCTGCTGTGCAAGCTCGCTTATGGCCTCGGCGCCCATGGCGCGGCGGGGTATTTGCGCAGTGGCAAGGGGCAGAGCTGGTTCAACCGGATCAGCGCCGGGTTGTTCGGTGGGGCGGGGGCGGTGTCGTTGTTGAGCCGTTAGATGTGTAGCGTCAGTACTGGCCTCTTCGCGGGCAAGCTCCGCTCCCACAATGTCCGAGTCAACCTCGGCATTGTGTACAGACACAAAACGGTGGGAGCGGAGCTTGCCCGCGAAGAGGCCAGTACATTCACCACCACAACCACCTGCAAACCCAACCGCCAGACATAAAAAAGCCCGCAGTGAACGCGGGCAAATAACCAAGGAAACTTTTGCGCAGAGGCTTGGGGAATCTAGCTGCCTCGGTAGGTCGAATAGCTGTAGGGCGAAATCAGCAACGGTACGTGGTAGTGCTCCTGCTCGGCGCTGATCCCGAAACGCAGCACCACCACGTCAAGGAACGCCGGCTCCGGCAGCGTTACGCCACGAGCCCGATAGTAATCACCGGCATGGAACTGCAACTGATAGACCCCGGAGCGGTAGTCGGCCCCTTGCAGCAACGGCGCATCGCAGCGCCCGTCGCTGTTGGTCAGGACACTGGCGACCAGCTCCAGCTGTGCGCCTTCGAGCCGATACAGCTCGATCTTGATCGAACTGCCGGGGCAGCCGTGTGCGGCATCCAAAACATGTGTAGTCAAACGTCCCATTGATTCTGCGGGCCGGCCCGCCCTTCAGGCAGATCAGGCCTCGCGCCTCCCGGAGTCAGTGAATAAAGGAGAAACCGCACCCTGGCGAAGCACGAACCGGCGCGACTCGGAAATTATTAAGACACTTTTACAAAATATTGTACACAATAAATTCGAGCTTTTTTCCGACGCCCCCGACCCACGCCCGCCAGCCACCAATACCGCGCAATCACCTGCCGACAAAAGACCGCCGAAGTATTAACTGACCGAACAGGCAGGTTTCTTGCAAGGTTTCCCGAGGTGAAGCGTGCGGTCATTCAGCGGAAAGAAATGCAAAAAAACTGGCTTACAAAATCAATATAAAGTTGTATACAATCATTCCATCGCCGTGACGCCACCCGGTTTTGACGGGGCACCACGCAACCGTCACCACGAACAAGAAGGAACACTGCAGTGAGCGCCGACTACCCACGCGACCTGATTGGTTACGGCAGCAACCCGCCTCACCCCCACTGGCCGGGCAACGCCCGCATCGCCTTGTCCTTTGTGCTCAACTACGAAGAAGGCGGCGAACGCAACATCCTCCATGGCGACCCGGAATCCGAGTCCTTCCTCTCGGAAATGGTTGCGGCGCAACCCCTGCAGGGCGCACGCAACATGAGCATCGAGTCGCTCTACGAGTATGGCAGCCGTGCTGGCGTGTGGCGGATTCTCAAACTGTTCAAGCGCTTCGATATTCCCCTGACCGTGTTCGCCGTGGCCATGGCCGCCCAGCGCCACCCGGACGTAATCCGTGCCATGGTCGAGGCCGGCCACGAGATCTGCAGCCACGGCTACCGCTGGATCGACTACCAGTACATGGACGAAGCCGAGGAGCGCGAGCACCTGCTCGAAGCCATCCGCATCCTCAGCGAAATCAGCGGCGAACGGCCACTGGGCTGGTACACCGGGCGCACCGGGCCGAACACCCGCAAGCTGGTGATGGAGGAAGGCGGCTTCCTGTATGACTCGGACACCTACGACGACGACCTGCCCTACTGGGAGCCCAACAACCCCACCGGCAAGCCGCACCTGGTAATTCCCTATACCCTCGACACCAACGACATGCGCTTCACCCAGGTGCAGGGCTTCAACACGGGCGACGATTTCTACCAGTACCTCAAGGACGCCTTCGACGTGCTCTACGCCGAAGGCGCCGATGCGCCGAAAATGCTTTCCATCGGCTTGCACTGCCGCCTGATCGGCCGTCCGGCACGCCTGGCCGCCCTCCAGCGTTTTATCGAATACGTCAAGGGCCACGACCGGGTCTGGTTCAGTCGCCGGGTCGATATCGCCCGCCACTGGCACGCCACCCACCCGTTCCAGGAAGCCGTGAAATGACTGCCTTCCAGACCCTCAAGCCATCGACCCTGAACCGCGCGGCCTTTATCCAGGCCTTCGCCGATATCTACGAACATTCGCCCTGGGTCGCGGAGAAGACTTTCGACCTGGGCCAGGACACCGGCCTCGACGAGGTCGAGACCCTGCACCAGCGCATGAGCGACATCCTGTTGAGCGCCGATCACGCCAGCCAGCTGGCCCTGATCAACGCTCACCCGGACCTGGCAGGCAAAGCCGCCGTCCAGGGCCAGTTGACCGAAGCCAGCACGAACGAACAGGCCGGCGCCGGTATTCACCAATGCTCGAGCGAGGAGTTCCAGCGCTTCACCGAGCTGAACGACGCCTATAAAGCCAAGTTCAAGTTTCCCTTCATCATGGCGGTAAAAGGCAGCAACCGGCATCAGATACTGGCCGCGTTCGAAGAGCGCATCCACAACCCGGTGGACACCGAGTTCCAGTGTGCGCTGGCCGAGATCAACAAGATCGCCCTGTTCCGCCTACTGACCCTTTAGCGAGCCGCGCCTGAACCCGGCAAGCCTCCCCAACCACTCATTAAAAGGCAGACAAAAAGTATGAAAGCCTACGCCGCACCTTTCGAGAAGTTCGTCAATCTGGCCGACGCCCGCCTGGGCACCAAGATCCTCTCGGTCACCGATGACTGGTTCGCCGACGCCAACCGCCTGTTCCAGCCGACTCCGGCCGTATGGAAGGAAGGCGTGTTCGACGACAATGGCAAGTGGATGGACGGCTGGGAGTCGCGCCGCAAGCGTTTCGAAGGCTACGACAGCGCGGTGATCCGCCTCGGCGTGGCTGGCTCGATCAAGGGCGTGGACATCGATACCTCGTTCTTCACCGGCAACTATCCACCATCGGCCTCGCTGGAAGCCTGTTTCCTGAGCCAGGGCGAGCCGGACGAAAACACCCAGTGGATCGAAGTGCTGTCCGCCGTCGAGCTGCAAGGCAACAGCCATCACTACCACGAGATCAGCAACGACCAGGCCTTCAGTCACCTGCGTTTCAACATCTATCCAGACGGTGGCGTGGCACGCCTGCGGGTCTACGGCATTCCGTTCCGTGACTGGTCGGCGGTGGGCGACAACGAACAGGTCGACCTGGCTTCCGCGCTTAACGGTGGTCGTGCCCTGGCCTGCTCCGACGAGCACTTCGGGCGCATGAGCAACATCCTCAACCCGGGCCGTGGCGTCAATATGGGCGACGGTTGGGAAACCGCGCGCCGGCGTACCCCGGGCAATGACTGGGTGATCGTGGCCCTGGGTCATCCGGGCGAGATCGAGCAGATCATCGTCGACACCCTGCACTTCAAGGGCAACTACCCGGACAGTTGCTCGATCCAGGGCGCCTTCGTCAAGGGCGGCACCGACAGCCAGATCGAGACCCAGAGTCTGTTCTGGCGTGAACTGCTGCCCAGCCAGAAGCTGGAAATGCACCAGGAACATAGCTTCGCCGAACAGATCAAGGCGCTGGGGCCCATCACCCATATCCGCCTGAACGTATTCCCGGACGGCGGTGTCAGCCGGCTGCGGGTGTTGGGCAAGGTTGCAAAATAAAGGTAATGCACACCCTGCGGGAACAGATTTTGTGTGGAACTGAAACTGTGGCAGCGGAGCTTGCCTGCGAAGCTCTTGGCGATCTTGAGGGCCTCTTCGCGGGCAAGCTCCGCTCCCACCCAAGCACCGCTCGCACAAATCCGCGTCCACGGGATAGCGGCGTAGCCATTCATGAATTAGAGAATAGAAGAACCGCATGCGCACACTGACAATTGAACCGCTGAGCAAAGAAGCCTTCGCCCCTTTCGGTGACGTGATCGAAACCGACGGCAGCGACCACTTCATGATCAACAACGGTTCGACCCAGCGCTTCCATCGCCTGGCGACGGTGCAAACCGCCACGCCGGACGACCAGGCGATCATCAGCATCTTCCGCGCCGACGCGCTGGAGATGCCCTTGACCGTGCGCATGCTCGAGCGCCATCCGCTGGGCAGCCAGGCTTTTATCCCGCTGCTCGGCAACCCCTTTCTGATCGTGGTCGCGCCCCTTGGCGATGCACCGGTATCAGGCTTGGTCCGCGCCTTTGTCAGCAATGGCAGGCAGGGCATCAATTACCATCGCGGCGTCTGGCACCACCCGGTGCTGACGATCGAAAAGCGGGATGACTTCCTGGTGGTTGATCGCAGTGGTTCCGGCAACAACTGCGATGAGCATTTCTTCAAAGAGGATGAGTACCTGATCCTCGCCCCCCACCAATAAGAGAAGGTCTGATCACTCCCGAAAAAGAGTGACAGGCGAGAGGTAAAGACTGTGCAAGCACATCTGATGGAATGGCTGAACCTGAGCGTGCGCTGGATTCACATGATCACGGGCGTGGCCTGGATCGGTGCATCGTTCTACTTCGTCTGGCTGGAGAACAACCTCAACCGGGTCAACCCCAAGGACGGCCTGGCCGGCGACCTGTGGGCGATCCACGGCGGCGGTATCTACCACCTGGAAAAATACAAACTGGCCCCACCGACCATGCCGGATAACCTGCACTGGTTCAAATGGGAAGCCTATTTCACCTGGCTGTCGGGGATCGCACTGCTCTGCGTGGTGTTCTACTCCAACCCGCTGCTCTACCTCGTTGCCCCCGGCAGCGGCCTGAGCGGCCCCGAGGGCGTGGCCATCGGCATCGGCGCGCTGATCGCCGGCTGGTTCGTCTACGACTTTCTCTGTGACTCGGCCCTGGGCAAGCGCCCGGTCCTGCTCGGTTTCATTTTGTTCGTGCTGCTGATTGCCGCTGCCTACGGTTTCAGCAAGGTATTCAGCGGTCGCGGTGCGTACCTGCATGTCGGTGCGATCATCGGCACTATCATGGTCGGCAACGTGTTCCGCATCATCATGCCGGCCCAGCGCGCGCTGGTGGCGGCGATCGCCGAGAACCGCACGCCGGACCCGGCCCTGCCGGCCAAGGGCCTGCTGCGTTCGCGGCACAACAACTACTTCACCCTGCCGGTGCTGTTCATCATGATCAGCAACCACTTCCCGAGCACTTACGGCAGCCCGTACAACTGGCTGATCCTGGCCGGGATCGCGGTGCTGGCGGTATTGGTGCGGCACTACTTCAACACCCGCCACAACAGCCACAAGTTTGCCTGGACCTTGCCGGTCGCGGCTTTGGGGATGATCTGCCTGGCCTATGTCACCGGCCCGGCCCCGACCCCGAGCGCACCGCAGTTGGCCAAGGCCCCGGCGAAGATCGAATACCAGCCGCTGCCGGAAACCGCACTGGGCGGTAAGCCAGCCGAGGTGGCGCCAGCGGCGTCCGTAGCACCGGCGACGCCCGCTGTTGCCCCCGTAACGGCCGCTCCAGCGCCAGCTCCAAGCGCAACAGCGCCGACAGCCAATGTCGCCGACGTCAGCTTCGACAAGGTTCACAGCGTGATCCAGGAACGCTGCGCGGTGTGCCATTCGGCCCAGCCCAGCAGCCCGCTGTTCAGTTCGGCGCCGGCCGGGGTGATCTTCGATACCGCGCAACAGATCCAGCAACTGGCCCCGCGCATACAGGCCCAGGCCGTCACCACCCAGATCATGCCATTGGGCAACATTACCCAGATGACCCAGCAGGAACGTGACCTGATCGCGGCCTGGATCAACCAGGGGGCACGCACCAACTAAACATCGATGGCGAGTGGGCTTGCCCACGCTGGGGCGCGAAGCGCGCCCCACGTTATTCCAGTCAGAACGCAATGACCGTCACGGTGGGAGCGGTGCTTGTCGGATCGCCGCACCGCCGCGAACCTTTTAGCGGCCTCAAGGGCCTCTTCGCGAGCAAGCTCTGCTCCCACAGGGACCGTGTTCGGCCTTAACTGAACGGTATTAGGGCTTGCCCACTCGCCGCAAGAGGTCCGTTCGCCACATCGCTGCAACCGTTTCAAAAAACGCTGTCCGCAACCACACAGCGCTAAAACCACAAGAATAAAAAAGATCCGAGGTGTTGCATGTCCGAGTCATCCGAACCGCGCATCCCCGCCGCACCCGCTATCCAGCGTCTGCCCCTGTTGCAGTTGATCCTGGTGGGTCTGCAACACGTTCTGCTGATGTATGGCGGCGCCGTCGCCGTACCGCTGATCATCGGACAGGCCGCCGGCCTGGGTCGTGAGGAAATCGCCTTTCTGATCAACGCCGACCTGTTGGTGGCCGGTATCGCCACCGTGGTGCAATCCCTTGGCATCGGCCCCATGGGCATCCGCATGCCGGTAATGATGGGGGCCAGCTTCGCCGCCGTCGGCAGCATGGTGGCCATGGCCGGCATGCCCGGCATCGGCATGACCGGGATCTTCGGCGCCACCATCGCCGCCGGGTTCTTCGGCCTGCTGATCGCCCCGTTCATGTCCAGGATCGTGCGTTTCTTTCCGCCCCTGGTCACCGGCACCGTGATTACCGCCATCGGCCTCTCGCTGTTTCCGGTGGCGGTGAACTGGGCCGGCGGCGGCAGTGCCGCGCCACAATTCGGCGCGCCGATCTACCTCACGGTGGCCGCGTTGGTACTGGCCACCATTCTGCTGATCAACCGCTTCATGCGCGGTTTCTGGGTGAATATCTCGGTGCTGATCGGCATGCTCCTGGGTTATGTCCTGTCGGGTGTCATCGGCATGGTCGACCTCGGCGGCCTGGCCCAGGCGCCCTGGCTGAAAGTCGTCACGCCACTGCATTTCGGCCTGCCGCAGTTTCACCTGGCGCCGATCCTGTCCATGTGCCTGGTGGTGGTGATCATCTTCGTCGAGTCCACCGGGATGTTCCTCGCCCTGGGCAAGATCACCGGCCAGGACGTCACCCCTCGCATGCTCCGGCGCGGCTTGCTGTGCGACGCCGGCGCTTCGTTCCTCGCCGGTTTCTTCAACACCTTCACCCACTCCTCCTTCGCCCAGAACATCGGCCTGGTACAGATGACCGGCGTGCGCTGCCGCTCGGTGACCATCGTCGCCGGGATCTTCCTGATCATCCTCAGCCTGCTGCCCAAGGCCGCGTTCCTGGTGGCGTCGATTCCACCGGCGGTACTGGGCGGCGCGGCCATTGCCATGTTCGGCATGGTCGCGGCCACCGGGATCAAGATCCTCCAGGAGGCCGATATCTCCGACCGGCGCAACCAGTTGCTGGTGGCGGTGAGCATCGGCATGGGCCTGATCCCCGTGGTGCGGCCGGAGTTCTTCGCCCACCTGCCACTGTGGATGGGTCCGATCACCCACAGCGGTATCGCCATGGCGACCTTGAGCGCCGTGTCCCTGAACCTGCTGTTCAACGTGCTGGGGGGCGCCGAACGGGCGGCACTCAGCGGGCATGTGCAGCCGCACTGATGCCCTTGCCGACGGATCCGAGGGCTCTGGCACGGGGTGCTTGAGCCCTTGGGCGCGAGTCAGTATGCTGCGCGCCCGCTCGAATCCGCTAGAACAAGCCATCGCCACCGACACCTGACCCAAGCGCCAGCCTATCCCGGCGCGAGACAACCTCAAGGCCTATCGAAGCCCTCCTGATCGACTGTCTCGCGGACAGCCGGACGAGGCGTCTTTGACCTTTTTTTGCCTTGATCCAGCCCTTGCCAGGAGCAGGCAGGCTGGCGAGCCGGTGCTGGCACACAGAAAAAAAAGGCGCCAGACCCAGAGCGCCGAACGACGGATTCGTCGAACCACTGACCTTAGGGAGCACACCCATGAAGCGCACGTGTACGAGCCTGATATTGTCCACCGCCCTGCTGGCCGCGGGACCTTCCTGCGCGGGCGACCTGCTGCAATGGCAGAACAACAGCCTGACCTATCTGTACGGCAAGAATTTCACCGTCAACCCGCAGATTCAGCAGACCCTCACCTTCGAGCACGCCGACGCCTGGAAGTACGGCGACAACTTTTTCTTCCTCGACCGGATCTTCTACAACGGCAAGGCCGATACCAGGCTCGGCCCAAACACCTACTACGGCGAGTTCAGCCCACGGCTGTCCATGGGCAAGATCTTCGACCGCTCGTTCGCCTTCGGCCCGGTCAAGGACGTGCTGCTGGCCATGACCTACGAGTTCGGCGAAGGCGACACCAACGCCTACCTGTTCGGCCCCGGCTTCGACCTGGACGTACCGGGGTTCGACTACTTCCAGCTGAACTTCTACCAGCGCCATACCGACAGCAATCGTCCGGGCAGCAATATCTGGCAGATCACCCCGGTCTGGTCCTATACCTTGCCGCTAGGGAACTCCAACGTGCTGATCGACGGCTATATGGACTGGGTGGTGGACAACGACCGCAATGCCCAAGGGACCTACCACGCCAACCTGCACTTCAACCCGCAGATCAAGTACGACCTGGGCAAGGCCTTGCATTGGGGCGAGAAGCAGTTGTACGTGGGGGTCGAGTACGACTACTGGAAGAACAAGTATGGCCTCGAGAGCAGCGGGGAGTTCAAGACCAACCAGGACACCGCGAGCCTGTTGATCAAGTACCACTTCTGATGGCGTCGTAAGTCCTGCGGCGCCTGGTCGACCGCCATCGCCAGCAAGCTGGCTCCTACCGTTATGCGTATCACCACGAGCTATCGTCGTGCCCCAAAACCTGTAGGAGCCAGCTTGCTGGCGATAGCCGCCGATTAGACGGCGCAGGACTCAAGGACCTCACCGACCGCTTCCATACACCCGTGTGGAAGGGGCATTCTTGAGCCTTGCGCAAACCCGGTGCTACCATGCCCAACCGCCCGGGCCGGCAAGGAAAAACCTGGTTTATGAGCACCATCCGCGAACGCAACCGTGAACTGATCCTGCGCGCCGCCAGCGAAGAGTTCGCCGACAAGGGCTTCGCCGCCACCAAGACCAGCGATATCGCGGCCAAGGCCGGTCTGCCCAAGCCCAACGTCTACTACTACTTCAAGTCCAAGGACAACCTCTACCGCGAGGTACTGGAAAGCATCATCGAGCCGATCCTCCGGGCCTCGACGCCGTTCAACCCCGCGGGCGTGCCCGCCGAGGTGCTGGCCGGTTATATCCGTTCGAAGATCCGTATCTCCCGCGACCTGCCGTTTGCCTCCAAGGTCTTCGCCAGTGAAATCATGCACGGCGCGCCGCACCTGAGCCCCGAGCAGGTGGAACAGCTCAACGCCCAGGCCCGGCACAATATCGCCTGCATCCAGACCTGGATCGACCGCGGTCTGATCGCCCCGCTCGACCCCCATCACCTGATGTTCAGCATCTGGGCCGCAACCCAGACCTATGCCGATTTCGACTGGCAGATCTCCTCAATCACCGGCAAGGCCAAGCTGGAAGACGTCGACTATGAAGCGGCGGCGCAGACCATCGTGCGGCTGGTGCTCAAGGGTTGTGAGCCGGACCGATAGACCGCGGTGCGCCACTCGCGGCGGTGCGGCGACCCGACAAGCTCCGCTCCCACAATGTCCGTGCCCGCTCATACATCTTCGCTGTGACATAGAACTTGTGGGAGCGGAGCTTGCCCGCGAAGGCGTCCGCTCAGGCAGCAAAAATCAAACTGACACCCCGGCATCCGCCACCAACCCCAACGCCTCGACCGCACTGATCGCACACTGCTCATCGATATCCGAAGTATCCCCGGTAATCCCGATAGCCCCGATCACCTTCCCCTCCTGATCACGAATCAGCACCCCACCCGGAGCCGGCACCACACTGCCCTGCCCCAGGCTATTCAACGCCGCCACAAACGCCGGCCGCTGTTGCGCATCCAGCGCCAGCAAGCGCGAGCCCTTGCCCAGGGCGATCGCGCCCCAGGCCTTGCCGATGGCGATCTGCGGGCGCAACAGGCTCGCCCCGTCCTCGCGTTGCAGTGTCACCAGGTGCCCACCGCCATCCAGCACCGCAATGGTCAGCGGCGCCGCCGAAATGGCCCGGCCAGCGGAAATCGCCTGGCTGGCCAGGTTGACTGCGACGTTCAAGGTTAAAGCGCTCATGGTGCCGTCCTCATCGAGTGGGGGGAGAAGCGTTGACGCTCCGTGTCAGGAGCCGTTCGACAGAACAAATAGAACACAATAATAAATATTTTTGTATACAAAAATATGCTAACAATCACTCAACCAAGCTATAAACGGCCTCGGAACGAATCTACCAATCATTTTAGAAAAGGCATTGACCAGCGCCGTCCAGCGTGAATACACTCGCCACACAGCAACTTGTATACAATTACAAAACGCAAGAGGCACAAAACAATGAGCAAAATGAGAGCAATCGAAGCCGCCGTCCTGGTGATGCGTCGCGAAGGCGTGGACACCGCCTTCGGCATTCCCGGGGCCGCGATCAACCCGCTGTACAGCGCGTTGCAAAAGCTCGGCGGTATCGATCACGTCCTTGCTCGCCACGTCGAAGGCGCCTCGCACATGGCCGAGGGTTACACCCGCACCAAGGCCGGCAATATCGGCGTGTGCATCGGCACTTCGGGCCCGGCCGGTACCGATATGGTCACCGGTCTGTACAGCGCCAGCGCCGATTCGATCCCGATCCTCTGTATCACCGGCCAGGCGCCACGGGCACGACTGCACAAGGAAGACTTCCAGGCCGTGGACATCACCAGCATCGTCAAGCCGGTGACCAAGTGGGCGACCACCGTGCTCGAACCCGGCCAAGTGCCCTACTCCTTCCAGAAAGCCTTTTATGAAATGCGCTCCGGTCGTCCCGGTCCGGTGCTGATCGACCTGCCGTTCGATGTGCAGATGGCCCAGATCGAATTCGATATCGACGCCTACCAGCCGCTGCCACTGGCCAAACCAAGCGCCACCCGCATCCAGGTCGAGAAGGCCTTGGCCCTGCTCGATCAGGCCGAGCGCCCGTTGCTGGTGGCCGGCGGCGGCATCATCAATGCCGATGCCAGCGAATTGCTGGTGGAGTTCGCCGAACTGACCGGTATTCCGGTGATCCCGACCCTGATGGGCTGGGGCACGATTCCCGACGACCACCCGCTGATGGTCGGCATGGTCGGGTTGCAAACCTCACACCGCTACGGCAACGCCACGCTGCTCAAGTCCGATCTGGTACTGGGTATCGGCAACCGCTGGGCCAACCGCCATACCGGCTCCGTGGAGGTCTACACCGAAGGCCGCCAGTTTATTCACGTGGACATCGAGCCGACCCAGATCGGCCGCGTCTTCACCCCGGACCTGGGCATCGTTTCCGACGCCGCCGCGGCCCTGAGCGTTTTTATCGAAGTGGCCCGTGAATGGCAGGCCGCCGGCAAGCTGAAGGATCGCAGTGCCTGGCTCGGCGATTGCCAGCAGCGCAAGGCCAGCCTGCAACGCAAGACCCATTTCGACAACGTGCCGGTCAAACCCCAGCGCGTCTATGAAGAGATGAACCAGGTGTTCGGCAAGGACACCTGTTACGTCAGCACCATCGGCCTGTCGCAGATTGCCGGCGCGCAATTTCTCCACGTCTACAAACCACGGCACTGGATCAACTGCGGCCAGGCCGGCCCCCTGGGCTGGACCATTCCGGCGGCGCTGGGGGTGGTCAAGGCCGATCCGAACCGCAAGGTGGTGGCACTGTCCGGCGACTATGACTTCCAGTTCATGATCGAGGAACTGGCGGTGGGTGCGCAGTTCAAGCTGCCGTATATCCACGTGGTGGTGAACAACTCCTACCTGGGGCTGATCCGCCAGGCCCAACGCGGCTTCGACATGGACTACTGCGTGCAGCTGTCCTTCGACAACCTCAACGCACCGGAGCTCAACGGTTATGGCGTGGACCATGTGGCCGTCGCCGAGGGCCTGGGTTGCAAGGCCCTGCGGGTGTTCGAGCCGGATCAGATCCAGGGCGCGCTGCGTCAGGCCCAGGCGATGATCGAGGCGTTCAGGGTGCCGGTGATTGTCGAGATCATTCTCGAACGGGTAACCAATATTTCCATGGGCACCGAGATCAACGCCATCAACGAGTTCGAAGACCTCGCGCTGGTCGGCAACGATGCACCGACGGCGATTGCGCTGCTCGACTGATCCACCCGGGCACAAACACGACCCGCAGGCGCCGGCGATCTCAGATTCGCTCCCGCTATCGCCGCGCCTGCGGCCTGTTCAAACGCTTTGTATCGATTCGCCAGGAGACACCCATGCCACGCTTTGCCGCCAACCTGTCCATGCTGTTCACCGAACAGGACTTCCTGGCCCGTTTCAAGGCCGCCGCCGCTGCCGGCTTCAGCGGTGTGGAATACCTCTTCCCCTACGACTTCAGCTCGGCCGAGATCAAGGCACAACTCGACAGTCATGGCCTGACCCAGGTGCTGTTCAACCTGCCGGCCGGCGACTGGGCCAAGGGCGAACGCGGGATTGCCTGCCACCCGGACCGGGTCGAGGAGTTCCGTGCCGGGGTCGACCTGGCCATCGCCTATGCCCAGGTGCTGGGCAATACCCAGATCAACTGCCTGGCCGGCATCCGCCCCCTGGGCATCGACGAGGCCGTGCTGGAAAAGACCTTCGTCGACAACCTCAAGTACGCCGCCGGCAAGCTTGAAGCCGTCGGCATCCGCCTGGTGATGGAAGCGATCAACACCCGTGATATCCCCGGCTTCTACCTGAACACCACGGCCCAGGCCCTGTCGATCCGCCAGCAGGTGGGCAGCGCCAACCTGTTCCTGCAATACGACATCTATCACATGCAGATCATGGAAGGTGATCTGGCGCGGACCCTGTCCGAGCACCTGGCCGAGATCAACCATGTGCAACTGGCCGACAACCCAGGACGGCATGAGCCGGGAACCGGAGAGATCAACTACCGGTTCCTGTTCGAGCACCTGGAGCGCATCGGTTACCAGGGCTGGGTCGGCTGCGAGTACAAGCCGCTGACCAGCACCGAAGCCGGGCTGGGCTGGCTGAAAACCCATAACGCGATATAAGAAAAAGAGGACGTTGTCATGGCTAAAATCGGTTTTATCGGCACCGGCATCATGGGCCATCCCATGGCTATCAATCTGCAAAAGGCAGGTCACAGCCTGTTCCTGTCCAACCACCACGATGCCGCCCCGGTCGACCTGGTCAGTGCTGGCGCGGTGGCCCTGGCGACCCCGAAGGAAGTCGCCCAGGAAGCCGAGTTCATCATCGTCATGGTGCCGGACACACCGCAGGTCGAGGATGTGCTGTTTCGTGCCGACGGCATTGCCGCCGGCGTCGGCCCGGGCAAGATCGTTATCGACATGAGTTCGATCTCGCCCACTGCCACCAAGGCGTTCGCGGCCAGGATCAACGAAAAAGGCGCGCAGTACCTCGACGCCCCGGTGTCCGGCGGTGAAGTCGGCGCCAAGGCCGCGACCCTGAGCATCATGGTCGGCGGCGACGCCCAGGCCTTTGCCCGCGCCCTGCCGCTGTTCCAGCACATGGGCAAGAACATCACCCTGGTGGGTGGCAACGGTGACGGCCAGACCGCCAAGGTGGCGAACCAGATCATCGTCGCCCTGAATATCCAGGCGGTGGCCGAGGCGTTGTTGTTCGCCGCGAAAAACGGCGCCGACCCGGCCAAGGTCCGTGACGCGTTGATGGGCGGCTTTGCCTCGTCGAAAATCCTCGAAGTGCATGGCGAACGCATGATCAAGGGCACCTTCGACCCGGGCTTCCGCATCAGCCTGCACCAGAAGGACCTGAACCTGGCCCTGGCCGGTGCCCGCGAACTGAACATCAACCTGCCCAACACCGCCAATGCCCAACAGCTGTTCAACACCTGCGCGGCCATCGGCGGCAGCCAGTGGGACCATTCGGCGCTGATCAAGGGCCTGGAGCATATGGCGAATTTTTCGATTCGCGAGCGCTAGCCCTCCCTCCCGGCTGAACGCGATCAACTGTAGGAGCCGGCTTGCCGGCGATGAGGCCTGTGAGCCTTGCATCGTCTGATCGGCCGCCATCGCCAGCAAGCTGGCTCCTACAATGTGGCGTCAAGCACAGATCCTGTAGGAGCAGAGCTTGCTCGCGAAAGCGGTCTCGCGCCCCCAAAGAATCCCCCTGACACAGCACCATGCCGAAGACTCCCAACACGCCCCACTGCCCCGACTGGGCGACCGCCCTGCTCAACGGCTTCAGCCAGATCGTCCTCCAGCGCCATCCGCTCTGCGGCCTGTGCTGCCTGCTGGCGATACTCCTGAGCGCACCGGGCCTGCTCGGCGGCGCGTTACTCGGCGGTCTTGCCGGCCTGCTCACCGCTCAGCGACGCGGCTACCCCAAGGCCGAGCGCCAGGCCGGTCTCTACAGCTACAACGGCGTGCTGCTGGGGCTGCTGATCAGCCTGCAGTTTCCCTGGTCGATACTGATCCCACCGCTGATCATCGCCGCCTCTGGCCTGAGCGCGATCCTGGTCCGGCAATGGCTCAAATACGCCAGCGACGCCCAGAACCTGCCCGCCTACACCGCGCCCTTTGTCGGACTGAGCTGGCTCTTGCTGGCTTTCACACCCTCCGCCCAGAGCAGCGTGACACTGCCCCTTGACGACGCCCTCGCCTACGCCAGCACCGCCTTCATGGGCCTGAGCCAGATCATGTTTCTCGACCAGCCCGTGGCGGCCTTGTCGATCTTCATCGGGCTGCTGCTCGCCAATCGCCGCGCAGCCTTCTGGGCGGTCCTCGGCAGCACTGCCGGGCTGGCCTTCACCCTCCTGCACGATCCTTTGTCACCCAGTCAGCTCGGACTGGCCGGCTACAACCCGGCGCTGGTCGCGCTCGCCCTGAGCCAACGGCAGCGAAGCCCCTGGCCCGCGCTGATCGGCATCGCCCTGGCGAGCGTACTGACACCCGGCTTCTCCGCCCTCGGCCTGGCGCCGCTGACCGCGCCCTTTATCCTCGCCTGCTGGCTGGTCCGGGCCGGGGCCCGGGTATTGCACCAGACAAGCAACAGTAGACAGCAAGCCCAATGCTGGCCGGCAAAGGAAACGGGATCCTGAAAGCGCCGCAAAGCCCTGTGGGCCGGCTTGCCGGCGATGAGGCCCTCAAAGTCATGCATCGCCCCTGAGGACGCCATCGCCGGCAATCCGACTTCCTACAAGGGAGCGCACCCAATGCTCCCCCAAAGCCCGCCGGCTTGCGCATTGATCGGCAATCCCCCACGCTTCCCGCATCCATAAGCTTGGGCAACACCTCATGAACAGCAACAACGACTGGCGCCAGCGGCTCTACGTCATGGTTTTCCAATCCGACACCGTCGCCGGCAGGCGCTTCGACAAGACCCTGCTGCTGATCATCCTCGCCAGCCTGGTGATCGTGATCCTCGACAGCATCGAGAGTTTTCACCAGACCTTCGCCGACGCCCTGGCCTATATCGAATGGGGCTTCACGGTCATTTTCGCCATCGAGTACCTGCTGCGCCTGTACTGCTCGCCACGGCCGCTGCGCTACGCCTTCAGCTTCTACGGGCTGGTGGACCTGCTGGCCATCGTGCCGGGGATCCTCGCGCTCTACTACAGCGACGCCCAGTACCTGCTGATCATCCGCATCATCCGCATGCTGCGGATCTTCCGGGTACTCAAGCTCGGCCCGTACCTGAAACAGGCGCACTACCTGCTCGACGCCCTGCGCGGCAGCAAGCAGAAGATCCTGGTGTTCCTGCTCAGCGTCTGCACCCTGGTGATCGTGTTCGGCACCCTGATGTACGTGGTCGAAGGCCCGGAACACGGCTTTACCAGCATTCCCAAGGGGGTCTACTGGGCTATCGTGACCCTCACCACCGTGGGTTATGGCGACATCGTGCCCAAGACCGTGCTGGGCCAGGTGATTTCGTCCCTGGTGATGATCACCGGTTACTCGATCATCGCCGTGCCCACCGGGATCTTCACCGCCGAGCTGGCCAGCGCCATGCGTGGCGATTCGCATAAGCACGACTGCCCGACCTGCGGGAAAAACAGCCACGAGCCGGAAGCCTCTTTCTGCTCTCGCTGTGGGAATGCGCTATACAAGAAAATAGAATAAGCAAAGCATTTTTTAATCTTTAAGTGACTATGCCAGCGCCGTTATAGTTGCTGGCAAATTGCCCCTCTCTCAGCTGAAACAAGGACTGCGCAGTGAAAAAACTCTTTGGCGCCTCACTTATCGCCGCTGGCCTGGCCTTTGCCAGTCTGGCCCAGGCCGCACCGACCTTGCTGAACGTTTCCTACGACGTGATGCGTGACTTCTACAAAGACTACAACGCAGCATTTCAGAAACACTGGCAGGCCGAGCACAATGAGAACATCACTCTGCAGATGTCCTTCGGCGGCTCCAGCAAACAGGCGCGTTCGGTTATCGACGGCCTGCCAGCGGACGTGATCACCATGAACATGGCCACCGACATCAACGCCCTGGTGGACAACGGCAAGCTGGTGCCGGACAACTGGGTCACCCGGCTGCCGAACAACAGCGCGCCGTTCACCTCCGCCACCGTGTTTATTGTGCGCAAGGGCAACCCCAAGGCCCTGAAGGACTGGCCAGACCTGCTCAAGGACGGTGTCCAGGTGATCGTGCCGAACCCCAAGACCTCGGGTAACGGTCGCTACACCTACCTGTCGGCCTGGGGTTATGTGCTGAAGAACGGCGGCGACGAGAACAAGGCCAAGGAGTTTGTCGGCAAGTTGTTCAAGCAGGCGCCGGTGCTTGATACCGGCGGGCGGGCGGCCACCACCACCTTTATGACCAACCAGATCGGCGACGTGCTGGTGACCTTCGAGAACGAAGCGGAAATGATTGCCCGCGAATTTGGTCGCGATCAGTTCGAAGTGGTCTACCCGAGCGTGTCCGCCGAGGCCGAGCCGCCGGTGAGCGTGGTGGACAAGGTGGTCGACAAGAAAGGCAGCCGTGCGGTGGCCGAGGAATACCTGAAGTACCTGTGGTCGCCGGAAGGCCAGGAAATCGCCGCCAACAACTACCTGCGCCCGCGTGATCCGCAGGTGCTGGCCAAGTTCACCGACCGTTTCCCGAAAGTCGACTTCCTCTCGGTGGAGAAAACTTTTGGCGACTGGCGCACCGTGCAGAAGACCCACTTCAATGATGGTGGCGTGTTCGACCAGATCTACAACGGCAAGTAACTGATAGCACGCGTCATTGAAAACACCGAAAACCCTGTAGGAGCCAGCTTGCTGGCGATCAGCCGACAGGCTGAAGTTCTGGCGGTGCCCCCGCAGATCGCCATCGCCGGCAAGCCGGCTCCTACGAGGTCGATGGTGTTTTCGAGGTAATGGAACGGCCGCTACATCGGCGGCTTGACCCCATCCTTGCCCGCCGAAATCCCCGCCGCGGTCAGCTTGCCATCCGCGCCTTGCTGGGCAAACAACACCACCTTCACCCCCGGTTTGAGCAGGCTGCGATCACCTGGCACCAGGTTGACGACCGGCACGCCATCCGGCACCACGATCGTCTTCTCCCCGCCTTTGTAGCTCAGGGTCAAGGTCCGCCCATTGGCGACCTTCAACTCACCCACCCGGCCATTGGTCATGGTGCTGCCCTGGGCCAGATCGAAAGGACGGTGACCGTCCCCGGTACCGGCCATCTCCGGCGGGAACACATGCACTTCCATCGCCGTCAGCGTACCGTCCGGGCCCGGCATCGCCGCCGTGCCGATGTAACTGCCGGGCTTGATATCCGAGAGCTTCGCGAGGGTCACACCGCGGACCTGGGTGTCCTTGGTCAGGCCGACAGTGACATCTTCATTAGCGATGGTATGGACCTTGAGCGCATCACCCTCGAACGCCGTGATTTCACCGCGCACCGCCACCCGCTGGGCCGGGGCATCGGCGGCCTGGGCAACGCCAACAGACATCAATACCGCCAGACTCATCGCCGAGGCCAACGCGCTGCGGCGGGCCAACTTACCGAAAATCGAATTCATGGGACGTCAGGTTCCTTGGGTGGGAGATAAACGGTTCTCAATTCAACACGACTGTTATAGCGCTGATAAGAGGATTCGTGGATGAAAATATCGCCTTCCCGGTTTGAGTCTCCCAACGAAGGGCAAGTTTCCAGGCATTGCATTGTGCAAGGCATTTCGTTTATTGCGATTTTCGTTTATTTCGAATAAATTCTCATCATCGATTCTACATACCCCTGGAGCCAGCCATGACTCAATCTGCCCTCACCATCAACTTGCCCCTCGAACGCGAGGTCCAGGTCGCCATCGAAGGTCAACGCGTCCTGGCGGCCTTTCTGGCCACAAGGTTCGACACGCAGCACATTCAGATCTTCGACGAACGCAACGAGGCCCATAGCGTTGAACTACCGACCACGGCGCTGAGGTTGCTGGTGGAGATATTGGCCGAGCTTGCCGCCGGGAACGCTGTCCAGGTGGTCCCTGTCCACGCCGAACTGACCACGCAAGAAGCCGCCGACATGCTCAATGTCTCTCGTCCGCATCTGATCAAGCTTCTGGAGTCGGGTGAATTGCCGTTTCACAAAACCGGCAAGCACCGCCGCGTACGCTTTGCCGACCTCATGACCTATAAAACTCAACGCTCACTGGATAGCGAACAGGCCATGGCCGAACTCGCCGAGCAAGCGCAGCAACAGAGGATGGGCTACGAATGAGATATTCGCCCTTTACTGCTGTGTACGACGCCTGTGTGCTGTACCCCGCCCCTCTTCGTGATTTTTTGATGTGGCTGGCACTGTCTGGCAGATTTCGAGCGAGGTGGACTGCCGATATCCACAGGGAGTGGAAAAGAAACCTGCTGAAAAACCGCCCGGACCTGACGCTTGAACAACTGGATCGCACCTCCCTCCTGATGGATCGCGCAATCCCCGATGGCGAGGTCACCGGGTATGAAGTCGCTTCCAAAAAAAACGGCGACCTCTAAAGATCACCGTTTTCACTCACTGCCCGAACTGCTTGCCCAACCCCGGCGGCACGCCATGGATATCGGTGTCTTCCCAGGGTCCGTTGGGGCTGATGGCGCGGCTCCAACCGTTGTTCCAGCGGTAGTAGGTGCGCTGGCGATAGAAGGTGTTGGTCTGGTTGTCGAGGACATAGACGCCCATCTGCCCGTCCCAGTGGCTGTTACCACCCGGTGGCGGGGCAAACGTCGGCGAGAAGCTCGGACGTGGTTTGCTCGGTGGGATCGGTTTACCCGGCGTATACGGTGGATACGGCTGGGTCGTCGGACCGGAAGGCGGGATCGTCGGTCCCTCCGGCGGCGGGCGATGCACCGCACAAGCGCTCACCCCCAGGACCAGCGTTAACAGGGTGAGGCGAGCGATGGTGGTCATGGCGAATTCTCTATTTATCCGGGCTGTCGATGGTCAGGTTCTGTTGCGCGGCGGTGCTGCTGGCCATCGGCCGGCTGCGCCCGATCCACTCGCCCGCCGTCGGTTGGCCGGCGCGGGATACCCGTGCAACCAGTTGGACTTCAGGAAAGTTAGACAGTTTCAATTGCGGCATCATTGCGTCCGCGTCACCCAATTCAACGGTGGCCGGCAGGTCAGCGACCGTCAGGCGCTTGGCCGCCAACGGCGCAGGTGGACCCTGGGTGGCCCGGGCGAAGATAAAGACGCTGTCGCCCGGCTGGACCTTGGCCCTCAGGTCCGCGGCCAGATCAACCCGCACTTTCAACAGCGCGCCCTTGACCACAGGCACCTCGGCGACCTTGCCGCCATTCGCCAGCAGCTTCTCACTGGCGCGGTCGATACCGCCCTGCAACGCCGCACGGGAATTGTCGTCCGGCGGCAATTGCACCAACAGGCGTTTCCAGTAGTCGATGGCCTCCTGGTAACGCTGCCCTTCAAACGCCGCGATCCCCAACAGCCCCAGGCTGGTGACTTCTTTCGGATCGATCTTGAGGGCTTCGTCGGTCAGCGCCTGGACCTGCGGTGACCAACGCTTGCTGTCGGCAAAGTACTGCGCCTGGGCCCACTGCCCGAGCAACTCAGGCTGGCGCCCGGCCACCTTGACCGCCCGCTCGAAGGCCTTCGCCGCATCGGCCGCACGGTCCTGGGCCATATAAGCACGCCCAAGGAAATACAGGCCCTCGGCGGAATCCGGCTGGGCCGCCACCGCCCGTTCCAGACGCCGGGTCATCTCTTCCACGGACTGTGGCGCCTGGGCGAACTCACGGGTCAGCTCGACCTTGTCGCTGGCGCCAAAATGCAAATACAGCGCCAAGCCCAGCACCGGTACCAGCAACGCGGCCAGCAAGGGCAACGGCTTGCCCAAGCGCGAGACGCGAGTCGGTGCCACACCCTCGGTATCGGCCAGCAACTCACGGGCCGCTTCCGCCCGACCGCTGTCCATCTGCTCGGCGCTGAGCACGCCTTCGACCTGCTGCGCCTGCAACTCGGCGACACGCTCCTGGTAGAGGGCGACGTTCAGCGCGGTGCGATCTTCTTCGCGCTGCACGCGGCGTTCACGCAAAATCGGAATCAACAGGAAACTCAGGGCAATCAGTAACAACAGACCTGTAGCAAGCCAGAAATCAATCATTCGGTTTTCTTATCCAGCAGGTGGTCGAGGCGCTGGCGCTCCTCGGCGGAAAGCCCATCCGGGGCAGCGGCGCCCTCGGCACGACGACGGCGGACGATCACCGCGATCACGACAAGGCCGCCCAGCAGCAGGCCGGCCGGGCCGAACCAGAGCAAGGCGGTCTTGCCGCTCAGGGCCGGCTTGTAGCGCACGAAATCGCCATAGCGGTCGACCATGAAGTCGATGATCTGCTGATTGTCCTTGCCCTCGCCGAGCATGCGGAAAATCTCCCGGCGCAGGTCGGCGGCAATCGGCGCATTGGAATCGGCGATGTCCTGGTTCTGGCACTTGGGGCAGCGCAGTTCCTTGGTCAGGTCGCGAAAGCGGTCACGCTCGGCGTCGTTGGCGAACTCATAGGTGTCGATGGCGGCATGGGCTACGCCGACCAGGCTCAGGCCCAGGGCGACCGCGGCTAACCAGCGCTTCATGGGTGGGCCTCGTCAACCAGCGACTGATACACCGTCGCCAGTTGTTCACGCCAGACCGTCTCGTCGATCACGCCGACGTGCTTGTAGCGAATCACGCCCTTGGCGTCGATGAGGAAGGTCTCCGGCGCGCCATAGACCCCCAGGTCCAGGCCCAGGGTGCCCTGCTCGTCGCGGATATTCAGCTGGTAGGGGTTGTGGAAATCCTTCAACCACTTCAATGCCTCGGCATTGTCATCCTTGTAGTTGACGCCATAGATCAGCACGCCCTGCTGGGCCAGCTTGTTCAGCACCGGGTGCTCGACCCGGCAGGAAATGCACCAGGTGCCCCAGACATTCACCAGCGCCGGCTTGCCTTGCAGGTCGGCCACGCTCAGTTGCTTGTCGCCCTGCACGTTGGGCAACGCGAACGCCGGAAACGGCTTGCCGATCATCGCCGACGGTAGCTCGGACGGATCGAGGTACAAACCGCGATAGAGGAACACCGCCATCACCAGGAACGCCACCAGCGGCAATACCATCAACCAACGCTTCATGCCGTCGCTCCACTCAGTCCCAGTGCTTCACGCACGCGGCTTTTCACCTTGATTCGATAACGCCGGTCCAGCGCCGCCAGTGCGCCACCCAAGCCGGTCAGCAAACCACCGAACCAGATCCAGCGGACGAACGGTTTGACGTGCACCCGCACCGCCCAGGCGCCGTTTTCCAGTGGTTCGCCAAGGGCAACGTAGAGATCACGGGTGAAACCAGCGTCGATCCCGGCTTCGGTCATCATCGATTGCTGCACGGTGTACAAGCGTTTCTCCGGGTGCAGCAGCGCCACTTCCTTGCCGTTTTCAATCACCCGGATCGTGCCTCTGTCCGAGGTGAAATTCGGCCCTTCGACATGCTTGGCGCCTTCGAAGATAAAGTGGTAACCGCCCAGTTCCATGGACTCGCCCGGCGCCATGCGCAGGTCACGCTCGGCGCTTTCCTGGCTCGACAGCACCACGCCCAGGGCGCAGACCGCGATACCCAGGTGCGCCAGCTGCATGCCCCAATAGCTGCGGGTCAGGCTTGGCAGGCCCTTGATCAGGCCCTTGTTGCGGGTCTTGTCGAGGATGTCACGGACGCCGGCCAGCAGCACCCAGGCCGCCAGCAGGAAGGTCGCCAGCACCGCCCAGTTGAAATCGCCGTAAACCAGCCCGGCCACCACCGCCAGGGCGACGCTGCCCAGCAGCACCGGGGTCAGCATGCCCAGCAGCCATTTCACCGGGGTGTCTTTCCAGCGCACCAGCACGCCAACCGCCATCACCACCATCAGCAGCGCCATCAGCGGAATGAACAAGGCATTGAAGTACGGCGGCCCGACCGACAGCTTGGCGCCACTGAGGGCATCGAGCACCAGCGGATACAACGTGCCCAGCAGGATCATCGAGGCCGCCACCACCAGCACCAGGTTGTTGCCCAGCAGCAGGGTTTCCCGCGACCACAGGTTGAAGCCGACATGGCTTTTCACCACCGGCGCGCGCAGAGCGAACAGGGTCAGCGAACCACCGACCACGAACAGCAGGAAGATCAGGATGAACACCCCACGCGCCGGGTCGGAGGCAAAGGCATGCACCGAGGTCAACACGCCGGAACGCACCAGGAAGGTCCCCAGCAGGCTCAGGGAAAACGCCGCGATCGCCAGGAGCACGGTCCAGCTCTTGAACACCCCGCGTTTTTCCGTGACCGCCAGCGAGTGAATCAGCGCCGTACCCACCAACCAGGGCATGAACGAGGCGTTTTCCACCGGGTCCCAGAACCACCAGCCGCCCCAACCGAGCTCGTAGTAGGCCCACCAGGAGCCGAGGGTGATCCCAACACCCAGGAACGCCCAGGCGACGATGGTCCAGGGCCGCGACCAGCGCGCCCAGGCCGCGTCAAGACGGCCACCGAGCAAGGCGGCGATGGCGAAGGCAAAGGCCACCGAGAAACCGACATAGCCCATATAGAGCATCGGCGGGTGGACGATCAGGCCGACATCCTGCAACAACGGGTTGAGGTCACGACCGTCCGCCGGAATCTGCGGCAGGATCCGCGAGAACGGGTTGGAAGTCAGGATCAGGAACAACAAAAAGCCGGTGCTGATCATGCCCATCACCGCCAGCACCCGGGCCAGCATCACCTGTGGCAATTGCCGGGAAAAGACCGACACGGCAAAGGTCCAGCCGCCGAGGATCAGGGCCCAGAGCAGCAACGAACCTTCGTGGGCGCCCCATACGGCACTGAACTTGAAGTACCAGGGCAAGGCGCTGTTGGAGTTGTTGGCGACATAGCTGACGGAAAAATCGTCGGTCATGAAGGCGTAGGTCAGCACCCCGAAGGCGAACACCAGGAAAGAGAACTGCCCCCAGGCCGCCGGCCGCGCCAGACTCATCCACAGGCGGTCGCCGCGCCAGGCGCCGAACAGCGGGACGGTGGCCTGCACCAGGGCGAAACACAGTGCGAGGATCATGGCCAGATGGCCCAACTCAGGAATCATCAATCAACCCTCCTTGGCTTGCGTCGGGGCGGATTGACCGCTGTCTTTCAACGCCTTGGTGACTTCCGGCGGCATGTACTTCTCATCATGCTTGGCCAGCACTTCATCGGCCACCACCACGCCATCGGCGTTGAGCTTGCCCAGGGCAACGATGCCCTGCCCTTCGCGGAACAGGTCCGGGAGGATGCCGCGATAGGTAATGGTGACGGACTTGTTGAAATCGGTGACCACGAACTTCACGTCCAGCGAGTCGCCGGAACGTTGCAGCGAGCCCTTCTCCACCATACCGCCGGCGCGAATCCGCGTGCCATGGGGCGCGTCGCCGTTGGCGATCTGGGTCGGCGTGTAGAACAGGTTGATATTTTCCTGCAACGCACTCAAGGCCAGGCCTACGGCAGCGCCGACGCCGACCAGAATGGCGAGGATGATGATCAGGCGCTTTTTGCGTAGCGGGTTCACTTGGCATTCTCCCGGCGCAGACGACGCGCCTCTTGTTGCAGGTAACGCCGCCGGGCCAGGATCGGCGCCGCGACGTTCAAAGCCAGCACGGCCAGGCAGATGCCATAGGCCGACCAGACATACAGGCCGTGATGACCCATGGCGAGAAAATCGCCGAAGGTGGCAAAACTCATCGAGCCACCCCCAGTTCGTTCAGTACTTCGGCCTTGACCCAACTGGCCCGGGCCTCGCGTTTGAGCACTTCGAGGCGCATGCGCAGCAGCACCACGGCACCGAAGAAACAGTAGAAACCCAGGACCGTCAGCAACAGCGGCAGCCACATCTCAGCGGGCATGGCGGGTTTCTCGGTCAGGCTGAAGGTCGAGCCCTGGTGCAGAGTGCTCCACCACTCCACCGAGTATTTGATGATCGGGATATTGATCACCCCGACAATCGCCAGCACCGCGCAGGCCTTGGCGGCGCTGTCGCGATTGGTGATGGCATTGCCCAGGGCGATCAGGCCGAAATAGAGGAACAGCAGGATCAGCATCGAGGTCAGGCGCGCATCCCAGACCCACCACGCGCCCCAGGTCGGCTTGCCCCAGATGGCCCCGGTGATCAGCGCCACGGCAGTCATCCAGGCACCGATGGGCGCGGCGCATTGCAGCGCGACATCGGCCAGTTTCATCTTCCAGACCAGTCCCACCACACCGCAGACCGCCAGCATCACATAGCAGGACTGGGCCAGCATGGCCGCCGGCACGTGGATGTAGATGATGCGAAAGCTGTTGCCCTGCTGGTAGTCCGGCGGCGCGAAGGCCAGGCCCCAGACCACGCCGACGCCGATCAGCAGCACGGCGGCCACGCTCAGCCAGGGCAGCAGGCGTCCGCTGATGCCATAGAACCATTTGGGCGAGCCCAGCTTATGAAACCAAGTCCAGTTCATCACGGTACATCCAAGGGTCTTCGCTGGTCATCAACCGACCAGACCTCATTATTCGCCGACGCTGATCTTCAGGCCAGCCGCTATTGCAAAAGGTGTCAGGGTTACCGCCAGGGCGGCCAGGCTGCCCAGCCAGAGCAGGTAACCGCTGGCCGGCATGCCCTGCAACGCGGCCTGCAGGGCCCCGCTGCCGAGAATCAGTACCGGGATGTACAGCGGCAGGATCAGCAGCGCCAGTAACAGGCCACCACGCTTCAATCCCACCGTCAGGGCCGCCCCTACCGCCCCGAGCAGACTCAGTACCGGCGTACCCAAGAGTAGCGATAACAACAGCACCGGCAAGCAGGCACTCGGTAATCCGAGCATCAGCGCCAGCAAAGGCGCGAGCAGGACCAGGGCCAGGCCGGAAAAAACCCAGTGTGCCAGTACCTTGGCCAAAACCAGAAGAGCCAGGGGATGCGACGAAAGGACCCACTGTTCCAGGGATCCGTCCTCGAAATCACTGCGAAAAAGCCCGTCCAGCGAGAGCAGGACCGACAACAGGGCCGCCACCCAGACCAAGCCCGGAGACAAGGTTTGCAACATATTTGTCTCGGGACCGACCGCTAACGGGAACAACGCAATCACAATGGCGAAGAACACCAGCGGATTGGCCAGCTCCGCCGGACGACGAAACAGCAGGCGCGCTTCACGGGCGAACAACAGACCGAAAACATTCATGCGGCCCACCGCCCCAGGTCAAGATCACGGTAACCGGCGGGCATGCGGGCCAATGTGTGGTGGGTGGTCAGCACGACCATGCCACCGCGCTCGCAATGACCGGCCAGGTGTTCTTCGAGTTGGGCGACGCCCTGCTTGTCCAGAGCGGTGAAAGGTTCATCGAGAATCCACAGTGGCGGGCTGTCCAGATACAACCGGGCCAGGGCCACGCGGCGCTGCTGGCCGGCGGACAGGGTATGGCAGGAGACATCCTCGAAACCGCGTAGCCCGACCGCCGCCAGAGCCCGCCAGATCGCCTCGCGCCCGGCCGGCTGATGCAGGGCACACAACCAACTGAGGTTCTCTTCGGCGGTCAGCAGGTCCTTGATCCCGGCGGCATGACCGATCCACAACAGCGTGCGTGCCAGCTCGCTGCGCTGGGCATTCAGCGGCAGCCCGTTAAGCTGTACTTCCCCGGCGGTTGGCTGCATCAGCCCGGCCAGCAGGCGCAACAGGCTGGTCTTGCCGCTGCCATTGGGACCGCTGATCTGCAACAGGTCACCGGGACGCAGTTGCAATTCGAGGTGCTCGAAGAGCATCCGCCCGTCCCGTTCACAGGCGAGCGCCAAGGCTTCTAGAAGAGGGTTGGTCAAATAATCGAGGCCTTTTTACAGTTCAAGTCGGCACGGGCGCAGCCGTTAAAGTGAGGCAGAATAAATGCTTTTGCAGCTCGACCTACAGAGCTGCGTCAATTTTTGCGCTATTTTGGACACACTTTCGGAGATGGCGTTGCATTATACATGTGATGCCTTACTCCAAAGAGGGCTATTTCGACAGGCTGCGACCCGATGACAGGCGAACTCAACATCCTCCCCCTGCCCCAGTTGATCCCGGCCAACAGCCGTCCGATGTTGCTGGCCAGCGAACTGTTGCAACTGACACCGCCGCTGGAAGGCCTGATCGCCCCCGGACAGAGTGCCGAGGCCGAAGTTCTCTCCCTCAAGCAAACCGACCAGACTTTCCAGATGCTGCTCAAGGTCACCACCGACAGCGGTCGCCAGACCACCGTGCAGGTCAGCAGCAACCTGCCGCTGCCGCAAGGCACCAGTGTCGCCGTGACCCAACCGTCGGCCGGCAACCTGGCGATCACCGTGCAACAGGCACTGAGTGCCAGCGTCGCCGCGCTGACCCGCCTGGACACCGCGCAACTGCCGGTCGGCAGCCTGCTGCAAGGCAAGGTCATGACCGCCCAGCTCTTGCCCCAAGCCCCTGGGCAGCCGGCGGTCTATCGCTCGCTGGTGACCCTGCTCAACACGGCCCTGAGCGGCACCACCCTGACCCTCGACAGCCCGCAACCGCTGCGCATCGGCAGCCTGCTGAGCGCCCTGGTACAGGGTACGCAGAGCTTGAGCCTGGTGCCGCTGGCCGCACGCCAGGACCAATTGGCGGTGGCCCGACAACTGGTCACCCAACAAGGTCGGCAAGGCTCGCTCGACAACCTGGTCAGCACCCTGCAGAACCTGTCCCGGAACACCGACCTGCCCGACGACCTGCGGGCGGTCATCAACACCTTGCTGGCGGACCTGCCCGACATCAATCAGCTGAGCAACCCCAAAGGTCTGGCCCAGGCCCTGCAAAACAGCGGACTGTTCCTGGAGGCCAATCTGTTGCAAGGGCAGAACCCAGCCCTGACACCGGACCTCAAGAGCAACCTGCTGCGCCTGATCGCGCAGATCATGCCGCAGTTGCCCGGCAGCCCGAGCTTCGACCCCGGAGCCGCCGCCGCGCTGCTCGCCCGCACGCTCCCGGGCTTTGTCCGCAGCGCCCTGGGGACCCTCGGCCAGGTCGGCGAACCGACCCAGCCGATCAGCTTTCCCCTGCCCTCGCGACTGCTGCAAAGCCTCACCGACGATGGCGATCTGGAAGGCCTCCTGCGCCTGGCCGCGGCGGCCGTTTCGCGCCTGCAAAGCCATCAGCTTTCCAGCCTGGAACAGACCGGACGCACACCCGAGGGCAATCTGCAGACCACCTGGCAACTGGAAATTCCCATGCGCAACCTGCACGACATCGTGCCCTTGCAGATCAAGATCCAGCATGAGGAAAAGGAGCAGCCACCCGAGCAGGAAAAACGCGACAAACGTGAACAGAAGGAACAACTGTGGCGGGTGGAGCTGGCCTTCGATCTCGAACCGCTGGGCCCGCTGCAAGTCCAGGCACAGCTGATGCGCGGCAGCCTGTCCAGCCAGTTGTGGGCCGAACGCCCCTATACCGCCAGCCTGATCGCCAGTCAATTGGGCGACCTGCGCGAGCGCCTGCGGGCCTCGGGCCTGAATGTCAGCGACCTCGATTGCCACCAGGGCACCCCACCCCAGGGCAAGCAAACCCGACTGGACCAACGCTGGGTCGACGAAACCGCATGAAGAACCCCAACACCCCACGCCAGGCCATCGCCCTCAAGTACGATGGCCAACAAGCCCCGACCCTCACCGCCAAGGGCGACGAGGAGCTGGCCGAAGCCATCCTGAAGCTGGCCCGCGACTATGAAGTACCGATCTACGAGAATGCCGAACTGGTGAAACTGCTGGCCCGGATGGAGTTGGGCGACAGTATTCCGGAGGAGTTGTACCGGACCATCGCCGAGATCATCGCCTTTGCCTGGAACCTCAAGGGAAAATTTCCGCTTGGCCAGGATCCCAATGCGCGCCCTGTGGAGAAGGATATTACCGAGCGAGGGGAGGATTACTGATTCAGAATTGGATTGGGTAAAGGCGACAACCTGTTTTTTGTCGTTCACTGACAAACGGTTTGACTTATAAGAATATGGACACCCCCATCCTGCCAATGAGAAACACAAGTAAAATCAAAAAGAATATCCGAATAAAGCCACTTCCATAACGCAGCGCTAAAAAAACCCCAGTGATAGAGCCTGCAATATTGCAGGCGGCAACGACTCCACCCAGGGCCCATAAAACGTTACCAGATGGGATAAAAAATATTAGCGCCGCGCTAAATGTCCCTAAATTAACCAGCTTTGCTGAAGCGGATGCATTTAGAAAATCGAACCCAAAACACCTTACAAAAACAAAAAGCAGAAGGCTGCCGCTACCGGGTCCGAACACGCCGTCATAAAACCCGATTAACCCACCCCAAAAAACCCCTAGCAAAGCTTCTTTCTTTCCGATTTTAATATTGGAACTGACCCGACCCAAGTCCTTTTTTACAAAGGTATAAGTAGCCATCACGATCAAAACAAAGAAAGCAACATACTCCATAAGCCTTTTGGGAACGAGCGAAACAGAGAGGGCGCCAAAGAAGGAAAATATAAAAGCTGAAATCATAATTGGAAGCATAAGCTTCCATATGATTTTTATTTTTTTGAGATAGGTGAATATGGAAGAAAAATTACCCGCTAAAACCGCCAGCTTGTTGGTTCCAAAAACCGTAGCCAAACTGTATTGAGGTAAAGCGTGTAAAAGTGCGGGTAGCTGTACAAGTCCGCCTCCGCCAACGGCCGCATCAATCAAGCCACCGCAGAAAGCAAAAAAACCTAACGCAATTAAGGCGTGTTCAAAATCCATATAAAGTATCCTGCCAGGATTTGCGTTCTTAAACCAGGCATTATTAAATTCGACCCAGCGGATATTCAGAGGCTCCGACCAACCTACTAGTACGATCATAGAAGATCAATCGGAGTATATTATAACAACTAACATATAGCATGCTTAAAGCTGCCTGAGAAGGCCCTGGAGGCTTGGACATACGAGAATCCAAGATGAGTATCACTGACTTGTCGAGATCAAAGCCGCATGCAAAAAATTGAATGCTTTTCCGACACGCTGATTGTAATCGAGCATTATTTTTTTTAGGCGATCAACCTCAAATTTCAGGTCTACCGTTCGACCATAAGTTTGTGCTGCTGCCAAAGCATGTAGGCCGTGCTTGCTTTCTACTTCTCCAGCATGACCCAATACATATCCTTTTGCATTTCGCAGGCTTTGAACGTCGCGACTCAACAAGGGATTGAAAGAAATAAGTTTTTTCTCAATGTATTGAGCGATGAAATTATATTCTCGTCCGTTCCAAAGCTCTGAAGCGATGGAAACCATCATAGCATCCATGATGGATTGTTTATGCTCAATAGAATTCAGGGGGGATTTATGTTCCGCTACGCCAGTAGCGTAGAGGAATGCAGAGAACTCTTCACACTCATCAACTTTATACTGACTTTCTACCCAGCCAGGAGCTCCAAAGGCCTCCGTCATATAACCGTACATGCCATCATGCCCTTTGTGCCCAAGGCCGAAATCATCTTTCGCAACCTCATGCATGTGTGCCATAACGTTATGGTATCCAGCTCGATTTTCGGCAGATACGGATAGAGCATCCGCAGATAAACGCATGATAATTTTGGCAGAAACTAAGCTCGTTGTTTTGTGGGTTTCATTCCATCCATTGAAAAACTTCAAAACACCAGTGTCTGCCTTGTCTTTTCTGAGAAAGGCTTTAAATGTATTTTCGGCGTCGGTCTGAGCTTCTTGAGTCGTCGGATGGCAAAGTACTTCGTGCATTGCATTCTGAATCTCAGCTATTTGATCGACCTGCGCGAACAGGGGCTCCCTCCGAAAATTGTCGAATATAGCCCTACCTGGTATTTTTAAATTTCCGAGATGACGGGTTAACGCTTCAATAAAAATCTCACCAAACTGCTGCATCGACTTGTCTTGTTCAAATATCTCGAAGCGACTTTGCAATGATGTTGATCTCATGATTTCGCCTTTATTTTTGAGGTCTTAATCGGTAATCGGTCTGTTCCGAATAAAACGCCTCTATAATGCTTGTTATATCCGAGCGTGCACCGAACAATTTAAATCTAAATAGACACCCTCAATCATGTCAACACTTCGATATGAGGCAAGTGCGCCCCCAAGGAATTTAACCAACCTTGAAAATGCCGACACGTAAGACATTTCATACAACACGCGCAGCGCGCAGTTTAAAGCAACCGTTCTATATTGCGCCTTCCCTGTAGGACCGACTGTCATCCAGACCTATTTACTCCGAAACCAATTGAAACAATTGAATGGTCGTTTTTCCTCCCACCCAAAAATCACCCCATGTATCAAAACGGCAATAGATATGTTGAGCGGAAACCTGTTTTCACCTTTGCAGACCCGCCTTCCCGCAAAAACTTTTCCCTTATCCCTACATCCCCCTACAGCCCTTCAATACAAGAGCTTGTAGCCTGATTCTGATTTTGCTTTACAGCATTCAACACCACCACCGACGGGTCCACACTTCGTGCTTTCCCCTTGCAGGAGGCACAACGGATGTTCACCTCGGCACCTCGCTTTACCTTCACTCTTCCAGATTTCGAACAGGGATTGGAAGTCCTGGCGTTCAAGGGCACGGAAGCTATCAACCAACCCTATCGCTTCGAACTGGAGCTGGTCAGCCGGCAGCCGGACCTCAACCTCGACGAGCTGCTGCATCGGCAGGGTTTTCTCGCCTTCAACAACGACGGCGCGGGCATTCACGGCCAGATCTACGGCATCGGCCAGGGCGATACCGGCCAGCGCTGGACCCACTATCAGCTCACGCTGGTGCCGCAACTGGCCTATCTGGCCCATCGTTTCAACCAGCGAATTTTCCAGAACCGGAGCGTGCCGCAGATCATCGCCCAAGTGCTCAAGGACCATGGCATCCTCAGCAATGCCTTCAGCTTCAACCTCGCCCACCCCTTCCCCGCTCGCGAATACTGCGTGCAATACAACGAGTCCGACCTGGACTTCATCCAGCGGCTGTGTGAAGAGGACGGCCTGCACTATCACTTCCAGCACAGTGCACACGGCCATCACCTGGCCTTTGGCGACGACCAGACCTATTTCCGTCAACTGCCCGACAGCGTGCCATACCGACCGGACAGCGGGATGGTCGCGCAACGGCCCTGCATCCAGTCCTTCGACCTGCACCTGGAAACCCGCAGCACCCGGGCAACCTTGCGCGACTACAACTTCAAACAACCCGGTGCCCGGCTGGAAAACAGCGCCTGCGTGCTCCACTCCCTGCCGCAGCCGGACCTTGAAGATTACCGTTATCCCGGTCGCTACCACCGCGACGAACACGGCCGGCAGCTCAATCGTCGCCAGTTGGAAAGCCATCGAAGCGACAGCCGACGGGCGTCGGGCAAGAGCAATGAACCCCAACTGGCCAGTGGGCACTTCCTGCTCCTGGCCGAACATCCACAGCCGGACTGGAACACCCTCTGGCTGCTGACCCACCTGACCCACGAAGGTAAACAGCCGCAGGTGCTGGAGGAGTCAGCCGCAAATCCGAGCGGTGCCGAGAATGATTTCCGCCAGGGCTACCGCAACAGCTTTCTCGCCACCCCCTGGGAGCTGTTCTTCCGTTCGCCGCGGCAAGCGCACCAATCCCGGCGCCTCAATACCCAGACCGCCATCGTCACCGGCCCCCCCGGCGAAGAAATCCACTGCGACGAATATGGCCGGGTGAAGGTGAAGTTTCACTGGGACCGCTCGGCCGAAACCGGCGCCCAAAGCAGTTGCTGGTTACGAGTAGCATCCAGTTGGGCCGGTCCCGGCCATGGCGCGGTGACCTTGCCCCGCGTCGGCATGGAAGTGCTGGTGACTTTTCTCGAAGGTAATCCCGACCAGCCGCTGATTACCGGTTGCCTGCTCAATCAGCGCCATCCGCCGACCTATCCGTTGCCAGCACACAAGACCCGCAGCGTGTTCAAGAGCCGCAGTAGCCCGGGCGGTGGAGGCAGCAATGAACTGCGTATCGAAGACCGCAAGGGCGAAGAGCAGATCTACCTGCATGCCCAGCGTGATTGGCAACAGCACATCGGGCGCAACCTCTCGGTCACCGTCGGCCATGAACGCCATGAGTGCGTGGAAGCCAACAGCTATTGCGAGCTCAAGGCGCAGGAACACCACACCGTTCACCAGGACCGTCGCGTCGAGGTGAAAGGCGATGACAGCCTGCTGGTCGGCGAGAGCCAGCAGGTGAAGACCGGGTTGGGTTACTTCATCGAGGCCGGGCGGGAGATCCACCTGCGGGCCGGGGCCAAGGTGGTGATAGAGGCGGGAGAGCAACTCACCCTCAAGGTCGGCGAGCACTTTATCAAACTCGATGCCAACGGCATTACCTTGAACGGGCCCGAGGCGGACGAAGACGCGGGTGTAGGCTCGGGGCCGCGGATCAGGGGACCGCTGCTGCCGGGAGCAGTGGAGCAGGCACTGCCGCCATTGCGCCTTGAAACCGCTGTCACCGATGGGGTGCCGGAACAACGCCAGAAAGAACTGGCGCTCGATACGGGCTTTTCCGACTGAGCCACCTCAACCTGGACAGCAATTCGCTGACGAGTGTGCTGCGATGACCGAAATGTTCACGACTGAAAACTGGTCATTTCCCTTAAAGGGCGACCATCAAACCCTTCATGATCCCCACCGTGACTTGAAGGTCTTGGCAAAAGCCGAAGGCGGTTACTACCCATTGGGACGTCGAGGGCTTTGGCACGGTGGCATTCATTTTGATGAAGCCACGGGCCTGATCTCGGACAAACGCGAGGTCTTTTGTTTGGCCGATGGCGAGGTGATCGCCTATCGTATTGACGAACGCTATCCAACCTCAAGTTTCGAAGGGCGCTCGGCGGTGTTTTCCAGCGGTTTTGTGCTGGTCAGACATCGGTTGCAACCGCCGCCCCTGACGAACATCTCGTATGCACCTCCCGCACCGACATTGACTGTTTACAGCCTATACATGCACCTGCTGGATTGGGCGGGCTACCAGGCCAGCCCGGGATTGCGCCGTCCCACTTTCTGGGGTGGCGGTGTTTATCGGATCAAGGAGAGTGCGCAGGACAAGACACTCGGATTGAGAGTCCGGGCCGCCCCAAAAAATCATCCAGACCATGGAGTGATACTCGCGGTCCTACCGCGAGGCACTACCGTCATGACCAAGTCTGCGCCCGCGACAGACAAATGGTTGGAGATTGTCAGCGTCAACCCTGCAATAGAGGGACTCGCGCCGTCCACTGGCTGGGTGTTCAAGCCGGAAATGACGGCATTGGGTCCTGACCGCTACTTGATTGGCAATGCAGCCAAGGATGCACCTGCCGAGCAACTGACCGGTTTGAACGTTCGGGCAATGGCCAATGCCAACGGTAATCCCCTGGGGCTATTGCCTATTGGCACCTCACTCACGATCAGCAACGTGGGTGCAGTGGGTAAATTCCGCAAGCTGGTGAAGATCCTCAGCGGCGAGTGTGTACCGCCTCTGGCGGTCGATGAGAACGGACATCTACCGGGTTTTGTCTGGCTGGATGCACTGGAGGCCAACAGAGACCCCGAGGCAAAGAATCGTGTTGTCGTGCTGGATGAACCGATCAGGATCAAGACGGGAGAACTGATCGGCCATGTTGGCAAATATCAGGCGCTCAGCGAGGACACCGCCAGGAACCTGCTGCACCTGGAAGTTTTCAGCTGCGAGGACGTGCCCGGCTTTATCGCTCGAAGTCGTGAGTACGCCGCTTATCTTCCCGCAGACCAGCGCACCTTGTTGAAACTCTACAAAGGCAGCAGCCGGGTGGTCCCCCACCGTGAAGATATCAACGCCCATAACCCACCAAGTATCAACGATGCCGGAGCGTTGATCGGTGCACAAATGATCCTGCCGGTCGGGATGCTGGAGTCTTTGCCGCCCGAGTCTAAATTGAGCGTCACCGAATCAATCCCCGGAACCACCATCGCCTACACCCGTCGCTGGTGGCGCCTGGAGGATCCGTTGCCGAACGAGTCCGGCGAGACGGTCAGCGGTTGGGTACTGGAGCAAGACCTGCTGACAACTCGTCATAGTCCGTGGGAATGGGAAGGCTATGAGTGCATCACCGAGACCAGTCGAAATGCCGACAATCTGGCGCACCATCTTTCATGGCAGGCAGACCTGACCACTGAGCAGCGTCGTCACTACCAGACGTTGGCAAACACCGCAGGCAAAGGGCCGATCAGGTCACGGCTACACACGCTCCTGAATATTGGCGAAAACGAGCATGTGGGGCACGAAGCGATCCGTGTCGCACGGGGCAAACCTTGGCATGCGCAGGCGATAGGCAGGCTAATTACCCACTATGAAAGCGAGTGGTTCTGGAACGCAGGGAAGTGGGATGAGCTGGATGTGCTCTGGGCCCACACGGGACGTGTTGGACCTGAGCAATGGCAGATTTCAAAAGCACGGATAAAGAAACTGTCGTGGTGGGCGGAATTGACGGGGCGCCATGGGATCAGTTTGGAGGGTAAGGCGTGGCACTTTCAGCCAGCTGAACTTATCAGTGAACGCATAAACCCGTTCAACTTTAAAATAACACTGGAGATGCTGAAAAAGGTATTCACCAGCGCTGGCACAGAAAAACTTATACGTTTGGCAAACGAACTCAACAAAAACCTAAAAGAATACAAACTGGACACCCCGCTGAGACTCAGTCATTTTTTTGCGCAGGTCAGGGTTGAAACGGGAGACAGCTGTTCACTGGTAGAGTCACTTCGCTACAGACCCGAAAAGCTAATGGATTTTAGCTATTACTACCAACATCCCACCGAGGCACAACTTCATGGGTACATTCCCGAAATCCAGCAACAGGCCAACCAACCGGCCATTGCAAATAGAATTTATAATGGAGTTACGGGGGTAACAAGCCTGGGTAACGGAAATATTTCAAGCGGCGATGGTTGGAAATTTAGAGGTAGAGGTCTGAAACAGCTGACCGGCCGATACAACTATACAAAATTCAACCAATACCATTCTCAGATGTGGCCCTCAGACAACCTGAATTTCATCGAAAACCCTGAGTTTCTGGAACAAACAAAATACGCCGTCAGGTCCGCCGTATTTTTCTGGCTCAGACATAAGTTATACGATATAGCCGACAATGGCGACGACCCTTTATACGTCAACCTGATCACAGAAAAAATAAATTTCAACACCAATAGCAAAGAAAAAAGAGTCAATCAATTCACAAGGATATGGACCGATGAAAAAATATTTAAATAGCCTAATACTCGCCCCCCTCGCATTTTTTTTCGCACCTACTCAAGCCAATGGGCAAATATCTATTTTGGCAGATATTACAGGAGACAAAAAAATCGAACATATTGAAATAAAAAAATTTGACGCCTACTTTCATGAACTTATAATTTCCGCCCATGGAAAAACAATTTTAAAAAACTCCAAACTAATACCGACACACCAAAATATGACGGGCAGAGAGATCTTCCAAGGGATAGCCGTTTCAAACGGCAACCTAGTCATTTACTATCATTTTTGCGAACCTCCAAAGCTTGTGTGCACAGACAAAAAAATCATAACCAGATTTATAGATGGCCGATTCGAATACACCTTAGAGGATACCTTTGTATTCGACGGTGACAATGCAGTGAGAGCTCTCTTCTTCAACACGCCCTCACTACCACTATCGAAACTCACTTATCAACATATACTTCAAGATAACGGCAGATCCAAGCGTAAATTTTTCAGTAAATATCCAGATGAAGACTAGAAGCAGCTTTCCCCAGCCAAAAACCAATAATCGCGCCCCCAACAATGACCAGTATTGAAGAAATCTTGATTTTTCTATTCGCTACCACCCTTGGGCCGTTTGCAGGTAACGCCTACGCACTTGACTGCGAAAACATCACAGCCAGTGCACAGATTGATGTTTGTGCAAAAGCCGAGAAAGAAAGTGCAGACAAAAAACTTAACGAAAGCTACAAAAAGCTGATCACTCGAATCAAAGAGCAATACACCCCCGATCCTGAAATGGGAAAGCGTTATCTTTCAAAACTCAAAAACGCTCAACGCGCCTGGATAGCATTACGTGATACGAACTGTGAGCTTGAATCCTTTTTAGCCGACCCGTCTTATCCTGCCCATGAAACGCTCGCCAACAACTGCATCACAAAAATGAGTCAGGAGCGATCAGCCTACCTGGACAAAACACAACCTTGACCCCGGCGGAATCTGGCAAGAAGAAGCTTCTGCCATCCCCGATTGTGGCAATGCGCGGCTAACGCAAGCTCGCTCGCGATCCGCGCACCGCCCTTCATCTAGGTCGCCGGCCGAATCTCGCCGATCAAGGTCTGCAACGAATACCCCAGGCGCGGCGCCAGTTCATCGGCCCGCCCCTGCAACGCGCGCAGGTCCAGTACCTGATCGAGGTCCGACGGCACGATCAGGATGACATTGCCTTCCTTCACCGGCAGCTCCCAGTAGTGCCGGTGATAAAGCCCGCGCAACAACGCCGCACCCAGTGGTTTACCGTCATCGGTGGCCCATTGGTTGATCACCAGCCAGCCACCGGGATTGAGCTTCTTCTGGCAGTTCTCCAGGAAGCTCCAGGCCAGATGACCGACACCGGGGCCGACATCGGTATACAGGTCGACGAAGATCAGGTCCGCTGACTCCGCGCTCTCCAGCAATTCCAACGCATCGCCGACGCGGATGTACAGACGCGGATCGTCATCCAGCCCCAGGTACTCGATGGCCAGGCGCGGCACATCTGGACGCAGCTCGATGGCCTCGACATCCTCCAGCGGCAGGAACCGCAGGCAGGCCTGGGTCAGGGTACCGGCTCCCAGCCCCAGGAACAGCGCGCTCTCCGGCTCCTCGTGGCACAAGGCGCCGATCAGCATCGCCCGGGTGTAATCGTATTCCAACCAACTCGGATCGGCGGTGAACACGCAACTCTGCTCAATAGCATCGCCAAATTCGAGAAAACGGTAATCGTCCACTTCAAGGACTCGAATCATGCCGAAGGCATCGTGCACTTCGGCGAGCAGACGCTCCACGCGCTCCTCAGCCATTTCATATCCTTGCAAGCGGGAAAACGGCAATTGTCAGCCAAGCCGACAGAGCAGGTCACGCACTAATTGCTGCTAACATGAGCCTCCCCCCGTCAATCCTCGAGTTCATGATGAGCCAACCCTGGAGCCCCGACAGCTGGCGCGCCTTGCCGATCCAGCAACAACCCCAGTACCCGGACGCCGCGCACCTGCTGCGCGTCGAGCAAAGCCTGGCCAGTTATCCGCCGCTGGTGTTTGCCGGAGAAGCCCGTGAACTGCGTCGTCAGTTCGCCGAAGTCACCCAGGGCCGTGCCTTCCTGCTCCAGGGTGGCGATTGCGCCGAGAGTTTCGCCGAGTTCTCGGCAGCAAAGATTCGCGACACCTTCAAGGTGCTGCTGCAAATGGCCATTGTCATGACCTTCGCCGCCGGCTGCCCGGTGGTCAAGATCGGACGCATGGCCGGGCAGTTCGCCAAACCGCGTTCGGCCAACGACGAAACCATCAACGGTGTGACCCTGCCGGCCTACCGTGGCGATATCGTCAATGGTATCGGCTTCGATGAAAAAAGCCGCGTGCCTGACCCGGACCGCCTGTTGCAGTCCTACCATCAGGCCACGGCGACCCTGAACCTGCTGCGCGCCTTCGCCCAGGGCGGCTTTGCCGACCTGCACCAGGTGCACAAGTGGAACCTGGATTTCATCGCCAACTCGGCCCTGGCCGAGAAATACAGCCAACTGGCCGACCGCATCGATGAAACCCTGGCCTTTATGCGCGCCTGCGGCATGGACAGCTCGCCGCAATTGCGCGAAACCAGCTTCTTCACCGCCCACGAGGCGCTGCTGCTGAACTACGAAGAAGCCTTCGTGCGCCGCGACAGCCTGACCAACGACTATTACGATTGCTCGGCGCATATGCTCTGGATCGGCGACCGCACCCGTCAGCTCGATGGGGCCCACGTCGAATTCCTGCGCGGGGTGAACAACCCGATCGGGGTCAAGGTCGGCCCGAGCATGAACACCGACGATCTGATCCGCCTGATCGACATCCTCAACCCGGACAACGACCCCGGCCGCCTGAACCTGATCGTGCGCATGGGCGCGAACAAGGTCGGCGATCACCTGCCGCAACTGATCCGCGCCGTGGAGAGTGAAGGCAAGCAGGTGCTGTGGAGCTCCGACCCGATGCACGGCAACACCATCAAGGCCAGCAGCGGCTACAAGACCCGGGATTTCGCGCAGATCCTCAGCGAGGTGAAGCAGTTCTTCCAGGTGCATCAGGCCGAAGGCAGTTACGCCGGCGGGATTCATATCGAGATGACCGGGCAGAACGTCACCGAATGCATTGGCGGTGCGCGGCCGATTACCGAGGATGGCTTGTCGGATCGCTATCACACCCATTGCGACCCGCGGATGAACGCCGATCAGTCGCTGGAGCTGGCGTTTTTGATTGCTGAGACGTTGAAGCAGGTGCGGCGTTGACTCAGTAGGCTTTGTTGTTGTCTGGAAGGGTCTCTTCGCGGCGGTGCGGCGTCCCGACAAGCTCCGCTCCCACAGGTTTTGTGGCTGCCCACAAAACTCCGGAACGGCTCCAATACTGTGGGAGCGGAGCTTGCCCGCGAAGAGGCCCTTCCAGACACCGCCATACCAACGTTTACAGCAAACCCCGCAACCGCTGCGCACTGACCCGCTGGCAATTGAGCTGAATATCCGCCAACCCCAGCCAATCGGCCAACTGCCGCAAATTGACCGCCAACGCCGCCATCCCCGCCTCATCCAGCCCCTGCTCTTCCTCATGCAGCGCATGCACGGCCAAGCGCCCGAGGGCCCGCTCCGCGCGCAGGTCGACCCGTGCGGCAATCCGTTCGTTGTGCAAAAACGGCAACACGTAATAGCCATACACCCGCTTGTGCTGCGGCGTGTAAATCTCCAGCCGATAACGGAAATCGAACAGCCGCTCGGTGCGGCTGCGCTCCCAGATCAACGAATCGAACGGCGACAACAACGCACTGGCCTCGACCCGACGCGGTACCTTGATGTCCGGCAGGCAGTACACCGGTTGGCGCCAGCCCTGCACCTCGCCCAGCTGCAACTCACCCGCCTCGAGCAATTCCGCCAGGCGCGCACGACTGTCGCCAGGGTCCAGACGAAAGTAGTCGCGCAGGTCTTTCTCCGTCGCCACCCCCAGGGCCGCTGCGGCCTGGCGCAACAAGCCACGCTGGGCCTCGGCCTCGTCGACCAGCGGCTGTCCGAGCACCGCCGAAGGAATCACCCGCTCCGGCAGATCGTAGAGCCGCTCGAAGCCCCGGCGCCCGGCCACCGTCACCTCACCGGCGGCGAACAGCCACTCCAGCGCGTGCTTTTCAGCGCTCCAATCCCACCAGGGCCCGGCCTTTTCCTCACGACTCGACAGACTGCCCGCCCCCAACGCGCCCCGTTCCTCGACCAACGCCAGCACCCGGCGAATGGTCGCCTGTTGCTCGCGGCCGAAACGCGCCATCTGCTGGTAGATCCCTTCGCCACGGGAGGCCCGCGCCATGCGCCAGCGCATCAGCGGGTACAACGACATCGGCAGCAGCGACGCTTCATGCCCCCAGTATTCGAACAGGGTCCGCCGTCGCCCCTGGCTCCAGGCCGCCTGGTCGAGCAAGTCGGAGGCATAGTCGCCCAATCGCGAAAACAGCGGCAGGTAGTGCGAGCGCACCAGCGCGTTGACCGAATCGATCTGTACCACACCCAGGCGTTCGATCAGCCGATTGACCTGTGTCGGCTTGATCGACGCCGAGGCTCTGCGCCCCTGGAATCCCTGGGCCGCGAGCGCCAGGCGCCGGGCTTGCTTCAATGAAAACGACAGGTCTGCGGGCATGCACGCCTCCTTGTGAACCCGCAAACTACCGCAGTCGCCCCCTGCTTGTGTAGCACCATCAACGACCCTTGCTCATCGGATCGTTCCAGAAATGCCGATGGGTTTCCTGCTCGATATCGGCGCGACTGAGCCCCATATCCTTGAGCGCATCGTCATTCAATGTTGCCAGCACCTGGCGCTCGCGTGACACCTCATACCAACGGGCAATCCGCTGCCACAAAGCCCGCAGCGAAAACACCGAGTGCGCGGCACCACCGATCAGCACATAACCTTTTTGACCTTTCATCATCCTGCCCTCCTGTTGGGGATGACTAAAGTCTGTGCCTGGCGCTAAGATCAATCCAACGAATGTTTCTTATGCAATACATCTCAGAGATTGATGAATTGACCAACTACCCGAGCATCGACACCGACGTTCTGCGCACCTTTGTCGCGATCGCCGATCAAGGCGGCTTTACCAAGGCCGGTGAATTGGTCAATCGCACCCAATCGGCTGTCAGCATGCAGATGAAACGCCTGGAAGAAGACGTGCTCAAGCGCCAACTGTTCGAACGCGACGGACGCCAGGTCAGGTTGACGGTCGAGGGACAGGTCCTGCTCGGCTATGCCCGGCGAATTCTCAAGTTACACAGTGAAGTGTTCAACACCCTGCGCGATCCGCATATGGTCGGCATGGTCCGTATCGGGGTGCCGGACGACTACGTGATGCGTTTTTTGCCGGGCATCCTCTCGCATTTTGCGCAGTTCTACCCATTGATTCAGATCGAAGTGAATTGCGAGTCCTCCGCGCAATTGCTGCAACGCCAGGACCTGGACCTGACCATCGTCACCCGCAAGCCAGGCAACGAACTCGGCCAAATGCTGCGCCAGGAGCGTCTGGTCTGGGCCGAAGCCCGGTGTTTCAGCACCCATGAACAAGCAGTGATTCCCCTGGCCATGCCTGGCAACGACTGTTTCTGCACCGAGTGGGTCTGCAACGCGCTGGACGCCCGAGGCCGGGATTATCGCCTGGCCTACAACTGCTCCAGCCTGGCGGCGATCATGGCGGTGGTCAGCGCCGGGCTGGCGGTCACCGCGCAATTGGAAAGCCTGATCACTCAGGACTTGCGCATTCTCGGCGAGGCCGAAGGACTGCCCCAGTTACCGCTGGCCAATATCATGCTGGTGCGCAACCTGAACAAACCCTCGCCGATCACCGAATGCCTGGCCGAGCACATCGTCGACGGTTTCAAACTTTAAAGCTGAGCAGTAGCGCGCCGAGCACCAGATAAGCGCAAAACAGGCCGCGCAATACTTTCTCGGGCAAGGCGTAGGCCACTTTCACCCCCCAACTGATGCTCATCAAACCGCCAATGGCCATGGGGATGCCCATGCGCCAGTCCACCTCCTGATGCACCGCATAAGTCACCAGCGTAACGCTGGTGCTGGGCAACGCCAAGGCCAGCGACAGGCCCTGGGCCACCACCTGCGAAGTGCCGAAGACGCTGGTCAGAAACGGCGTGGCCACCACCGCCCCACCGACGCCGAACAAGCCGCCCATGGTGCCCGAGGCCGCGCCCAGCACGCCCAGCCAGGGCCAGGGGTGACGCATCTGCGCCGACACCGGGGACGGTGCCATGAACAGGCGTACCAGATAGAACAGCGCCAGCGCCAGGAGAAAACCGACAAAGCCCAGGCGCATGCTGCGCGGATCCAGTCCCACCGCCCACAGGGCGCCGAACCAGGCAAAGCAGAAACTCATCAGTACCAGCGGCAGCGCGTGACGCAGCTCGATGCGATTGCGCTGGTTATAACGATGCAGAGCCAGCACCACATTGGGTACCACCATCACCAGTGCCGTGCCCTGGGCCAACTGCTGGTCGAGGCCGAACAGGATGCCCAGCACCGGAATCGCGATCATCCCGCCGCCAATGCCGAATATCCCACCCACCCCGCCCATCACGACGCCCAGTACCAGGTACTCAATCAATTCGATCACAGCCGTCTCCCCACTCAATGGCCTTCATGCTACGCAGTCCGCGCTAGCGCGGAAACGCACAGCAACGCACAATGGCTATGCCAATCTCGCACAAGCGATTCTGTATGAATCCTACAACCCTGACCGATCAACTCGGCCTGTTTCTCGATGTACTGGAAACCGGCAGTTTTTCCGCCGCCTCCCGCCTGCATCCGCTGACCCCGTCCGCCGTGGCACGCCGGATCGACAGCCTGGAAAGCTCGCTCGGTAGCCGCCTGTTCATTCGCAGCACCCATGCGGTCCGGGCCACGCCCGCCGGTCTGGCGTTCGCCGAACGGGCCCGGCGGATCGTCGCCGAACTGCGTCTGGCCCGGGCCGAGGCCGTGTCCCTGAGCAACGCCCCCGAGGGGTTGATCCGGGTCGACGCGCCGGCGGCTTTCGGGCGCCGCCACCTGGCCCCGGCCATCGCCGACTTCCTCACCGACTACCCGGGCCTGGATGTGCAACTGCACCTGATCGACAGCTTCGTCGACATGCACGGTTCCAACCTGGGCAAGGTCGACCTGGTGCTGCGCGCCGGACAAATGGCCGATACCCGCCTGGTGGCCACACCCTTGGCGAGCATCGTACGGATCGCCTGTGCCAGTCCCACCTACCTGAACAATCGCGGTACGCCGACTGATCCGAGCGAGTTGAGCACACATGACGGCCTGGACTGGGACGCGCTGGCGCCGTTCATGGCCTGGCGCTTCATACAGAACGGACAGATGCAATTGCACCGCCCCGCGCGCATCCGCATGACCTCGAACAACGCCGAGGCCCTGCTGTCCGGGGCCCTGGCCGGCTTGGGCATCGCCCATCTGCCGACGTGGCTGGCCAGCGAATACCTGCTGCGCGGTGAATTACTGCCGCTATTCTGCGAAAACGGCCTGCCGGCGCCGGAAAGCTCCGGGGTCTATGCACTGCGCCTGGAACAACCGGCCAACTCCCGCAGCCGCTTGCTGCTGGAGTTCCTCAAGGGGCGTTTCAGCCCCGTACCGCCTTGGGACCTGGCCCTGCAAAGCGGCCTGGGATGACACTAGGCCGGGAAAATTCTCTGGCACATTAAAGATTCGACCGCTAGATTCATCGAACGTAACGCACAAGGCTTTAGTGATGACCAGCAACCGCGACAACTGTGATGACCTGCTCCTGGACAACCAGGTGTGCTTTGCCCTGCACTCCACCTCGTTGTTGATGACCAAGGTCTACAAACCCCTGCTCCAGGCCCTCAACCTCACCTACCCGCAATACCTGGCGATGATGGTGCTCTGGGAAAAGGACGGCCTGACCGTGGGCGAGATCAGCACGCGCCTGCTGACCGACCCGGGTTCCCTGACCCCCCTGCTCAAGCGCCTCGAAAGCGAGGGGCTGCTGAGTCGGACCCGGAGCAAGGAGGACGAGCGCGTGGTCATCGTCGAGTTGACCGAACAGGGCCGGGCCTTGCGCGAGCAGGCGCGGGGTATCCCGCAATGCATTCTCGCCGCCAGCGGCGACTCCCTGGAACGCCTGCGCACCCTCCAGGCCGACCTGGTGGCCCTGCGCGGGCATCTGCAAGACAGCCTCTGACCCTTCCCCGTTCAGCGCTTCGTGCTGATCACCCGTAATCGAGCGTCGAGCGGTCGTTCCTACAGAGGCCAGGCACGACCATTTCCTCGCGGTGAAACATCTTTCTGTGGGAGCCGGCTTGCCGGCGATGACCTCCGAATAGGCGACGCAGGCCTCATCGCTGGCAAGCCAGCGCCTACAGAAAAGCCGGACGGCTCCTAGCTGCAAGGGCGATCCGGCTCGCGGTAACCCCTTCGCGGTTACCGTTAATCTCCCTCCTCGATCCAGCGCAAAAAACCGAACCCTGTCTTTTTTGAAAATTTATCTTGCGCGCAAAATACTTGCGAGGTACATTTGCCTCGTACTTAGTTAACGCGCAAACAATTAGCGCAACACACACCAACTTGAAACGACGAGGCTCATCATGCAAACGCTCTATACCGCAATCGCAACCTCCACCGGTGGCCGTGACGGCCGTGCTGTTTCCAGCGACCAAATCCTCGACGTCAAGCTCGCCACCCCGAAAGAACTCGGCGGTGCCGGCGGCGCGGCGACCAACCCGGAACAACTGTTCGCCGCCGGTTACTCGGCCTGCTTCATCGGCGCGTTGAAATTTGTTGCCAGCCAGACCAAGCGCCAGATCCCGGCCGACGCCGCGATCACCGCCCATGTCGGCATCGGCCAGATCCCTGGTGGTTTCGGCCTGGATATCGACCTGCACATCAGCCTGCCGGGCCTGGAACAAGCCGACGCGCAGAGTCTGGTCGACGCGGCCCACCTGGTCTGCCCGTACTCCAACGCCACCCGTGGCAACGTCGACGTCCGCCTGCACGTCACCGTCTAACCCTTTCGCCACTTAAGGATCCGCACATGAACACTTTCAGCAAAGTCCTGACCGGTACCCTGCTCGCGCTGTCCGTCCAGGGCGCCTTCGCCGGTGATGTCGAACACAACACCCAGGCGTTTCTCAATGCCTTGAACAGCGGCGGCGGCAAGCCGATGGAACAGATGACGCCGACAGAAGCACGGGCCGTGCTGTCCGGTGCGCAGTCGGGGGTCAAGCTGAACCTGCCGCGCGCCGACGTCAGCCAGAAGACCATCCAGGTCGACGGCAAGCCGCTGGAGCTGACCATCGTCCGGCCGGCCGGGGTCAAGGGCACGCTGCCCGTGTTCATGTTCTTCCACGGTGGCGGCTGGGTCCTGGGGGACTTCCCCACCCACGAACGGCTGGTGCGTGATCTGGTGGTCGGGTCGGGGGCGGCTGCGGTGTTCGTCAACTACACGCCGTCCCCGGAAGCCCACTACCCGGTGGCGATCAACCAGGCCTACGCCGCGACGAAATGGGTCGCGGAACACGGCAAGGAGATCAATGTCGACGGCAAGCGCCTGGCCGTGGCCGGTAACAGCGTCGGCGGTAACATGGCCGCGGTGGTCAGCCTGATGGCCAAGGACAAGGGCACGCCGGCGATCAAGTTCCAGCTGCTGCTGTGGCCGGTGACCGATGCCAGCTTCGAGACCGCCTCCTACAACCAGTACGCCGAGGGGCACTTCCTCAGCAAGAACATGATGAAATGGTTCTGGGACAACTACACCACCGACGCCAAGCAACGCAGCGAGATCTATGCCTCGCCGCTACGCGCGACGACGGATCAGCTCAAGGGCCTGCCGCCGGCGCTGATCCAGACCGCCGGGTCCGATGTGCTGCGTGACGAGGGCGAGGCCTACGGGCGCAAGCTGGATGAAGCCGGCGTGCCGGTGACCAGCGTGCGCTACAACGGCATGATCCACGACTTCGGCTTGCTCAATGTGGTCAGCCAGGTACCGGAAGTGCGTTCGGCCATGCTGCAGGCGTCACAGGAACTGAAAGAACACCTGTAGGAGCGAGCTTGCTCGCGATGGGCGCCAACGATAACGAGGGCATCCTGATACCCCGCGGTGTTTGCAGCACAATCGCGAGCAAGCTCGCCCCTACAAGGGACCGTGGCACCATCTAGAAACAAGCAGATACAAAAAAGCCCGGAGCATATCCGGGCTTTTTTGTTCGTGCGGCGAAAAGCAGTGCTTATTTAGCACGGCCTTTGTAGGAACCGCCTTCACGGGTATCGATCTCGATCATGTCGCCGATTTCGATGAAGTCAGCAACCGACAGTTCGGTACCGTTCTTCAGTTTGGCAGGCTTCATCACCTTGCCGGAAGTGTCACCGCGAGCGGAACCTTCGGTGTAGTCAATCTGACGCACGATGGTGGTCGGCAGTTCTACCGAAACCAGGCGATCTTCGAAGAACACGGCTTCGCAGACGTCGGTCATGCCTTCTTCCACGAATGGCAGAACAGCCTCGATGTCTTCGGCGTTCAGCTCGTACATGGTGTAGTCGGAGGTGTCCATGAACGTGTAGGAGTCGCCGCTGATGAAGGACAGGGTCGCTTCTTTGCGGTCGAGGATTACGTCGTCCAGTTTGTCATCGGCGCTGTAGACGATCTCGGTCTTGTAACCGGTCAACAGGTTCTTCAGCTTGGTCTTCATGATTGCGCTGTTACGACCGGACTTGGTGAATTCAGCTTTCTGAACCAGCCAAGGATCGTTTTCGAGACGGATCACGGTCCCGGGTTTCAGTTCTTTACCAGTTTTCATTGCGAATATCCGAATTTGGATGGGATGTACATAAATCTAGGCCGCATATCATATCCAATTTAGGTAAAGCTTCACCAGCGCCGTGGCAAGATCAGTCCGCGAAGCCTGTTCCAGACACCAGCGTTCGGCATGTTCGGCCAGTTCCTGCTCGTTTTCCAGCAGTGCATTCCAGCTCGCGGCCATGTCCCCAGCGCTATTCCAGGCCCGCCACCAGTCTTCGAACGCCGCCAAGGCCGGCGCCGACAGGCCTTGGGTGTACAACCCGAGAAAGGCCTCCAGCTTGTCCAGGTGGACGTCGTCCTCCTGCCGATAGATGTGCCAGAGCAAGGGCCGCCCCGCCCATTGCGCGCGGACGAACGAGTCTTCGCCGCGCACCGCGTTGAAGTCGCAGCTCCACAGCAGACGGTCGTAATCCTCCTGGGCGACGAACGGCAACACCTGCACCGTCAGGCGGCCACGGACCTCACGGGCACCTGCCACCAGGCCTTCGATCCCCAGCCAGCGCTGGACATCGCCCAGGATCCGGCCCACGGGCACCAGCAACTGCGTTGGCCGGCTATCGGCCGCCAGGACATCGAGCCAACTGGCCAGCCCCGCATTCTCATAGGCGAACAACGAGATAAGCCGTGCACCGTCTGTCGGCTCGACGCCGAGTTCACGCAGGAAATCGCCACGCGCCCGCGGATCCTGGACAAAGGTCCGGCGCTGCTCCAGCAGCCCGGCTTCACGCAGCAGGCCGCCGGTCCCGGCTTGGAAACCGGGGAAAAAGAAGAATTTCTGCACCTGCTTGAACTTGACCGACGGCAACCCGTGGCAGCCGACGATCCAGTCCTCGGCGCTCAGGTAGTCGAGATTGAGCCATAACGGCGCCTTGTCCCGTGCCGCCATGGCCTCCATGTACTCATGGGGCAACGCGCAGGCAAAGGCGCCGATCACCACATCGGCCGCCGGCACGGGCGACCAGGGCGCCGACCAACGGCAGACCTCGACGCCACGCTGTAACTGCCGGTCGAGCCCGATATCGATCGCCGGGCACAGATGCTCGAAGGCCCGCAGATCATCGACCCACAGACGCACGGCACAGTCATGTTCGGCGGCCAGTTGCCGGGCCAGGCGCCAGGTCACGCCGATATCGCCGAAGTTATCCACAACCGTACAGAAAATATCCCAGGTGGCCTTCATTCCGGGCTCCGTTTGGCAAAAGCGCCGATTGTCCGCATAAATCCGTGCGCGCAGAAGAGCCGATGTCGATTAATCTTCATGCAACAATGCGGCTTTGCTCCGAATCGCCCTGCCAGGAGGTCACCATGCCTTACCGCCGACAAGTGCGTCGCGCCCTTTATATCACCCTCAATCCACTGCAATTGACCGCCAGTATTGCCCTCGGTATCTGGCTGGGGGTCATGGCCCTGGCCCTGACCGCCTGGGTGCTGGCACGAATCTTTGTCCCGCAGCCCCTGGCGCCGCTGGCCGAGGCCGCCCGCCAACTGAGCAACCCGGTCCCCGCCGTCAGCACACCGGCGCCGCAAAGCGGCGGCGATTCGACGCAGATGTTCGAGCAGTACAAGCAGAACCTCTCCAGGAACGAAGAACAGCAGCGTCTGGAACAGGCTCGCAGCAGCTATCGCAACCTGTCCAACCCCAAGTGCCAGTTCTGGCTGCAACAGGACCAGACCGCGCCCACTGACAAGAGCCGCGCCAACGTGCTGCAGTTCTGCAATTGAGCGACCTCAGCGTGATGGACAAGCACGCCGTGCATCAACGGCTTCTCGAACAGCTGGAGGTCGATCTCGGCGTCTTGCAGCGCGCGGCACAAACCGCCTACGAAACCGCGACCCACGAGGAAAACGTCGCCGAGAACAAGTACGACACCCTGGGCCTGGAGGCCTCGTACCTGGCCACCGGCCAAGCCCGGCGCATGGAGGAAATCCGCCAGGCCCTCAAGCGCTGCCGGGAGCTGCTCCTGCGTCCTTATGACGAACAGAGCGGTATCCAGTTGGGGGCCCTGCTGGCACTCGAAGCCGAGAACGGCAGCGAACAATGGCTATTCCTGGCGCCCGATGCCGCCGGGCTCAAGATCGAGGACGCGGGCCGGCTGATCACCGTCATCAGTCCGCGCTCGCCCCTGGGCGGTGCCCTGCTGGGCAAGCAGGATGGCGACGAGGTGGCGATCAAGGTCAGCGGTGTGGCCCAGCGCTATAACATCATCCGGGTGGAGTGAACCCCGCGCTTACTTGGCCGCCATCAGGCGATTGACCTCACTGCGCACCATGCTGGTATATTCCGGCGGCGACAGGGTGTCGAGCTCCGCGCGCACCCACTCGGCCCACTTGCCCTTGCGCTTGGCGCGCTCGCCGAACAGGCGCGCGGCCTCGCCCTTGGCCTTGCCCAGGTTGCTCTGCCAGAGGTCGAACAGCCGGGACTTCTCGTCCTCGAGGGCGGCACGCTCAGCCAGGGACTTGTTAGCCAGATTGAAACTCATTGGAAAATCCTGCGGTGTAAATAGAGGCATATCTTACACCGCCGATGGAAATATCCTGCCGAGGATTTTGGCTCGCCCCAGGGCCATGGCGGAAAAGTTTGCAACTTTCAACGACCCAGCCGACTCAGATTGTTCATCCCCTCATTCACTTGAAAGGAAGATCACCATGGCCCGTAAATCCGCCGTACAAGCCGCCGAAGACCAGATCAAGGACCAGGCCTTCAGCGAGCTGCAAGCGCTGATCCAGGACTCGGAAAAGCTGCTGAAGGAAAGCGCCTCGCAGGTGGGCGAGGCCGGCGAGAGCCTGCGCAGCCAGGTCAGCCAGAAGCTCAAGCAGGCGCGGGACTGCGTCACCCACGTGCGTGAAAGCACCCAGCCGATGGTCGAGGCGAGCGAAACCTATATCGGCGGGCATCCTTGGCAGACCGTGGCGATTTCCGCCGGTTTCGGCCTGGTGGTCGGCCTGCTGCTGGGCCGTCGCCACTGATCCAGCGCGATGCCAATAGTCCCTTGTCGCCCGGCAAGGGACACGATCTTGCGAAGGACTATCTACCACCCCACTGCCCCGCCACTCGATAGCGTTTTTGCCATCCCCCGCGAAGCCTGGCCTGCCAGCGCCCCGCGGTTCGTCAGTACGCACGAAGGCAAAAGCCATGACCCTCGATACCTATCCTTACGAGTTCTCCGAAGCCCTGGAACAGCGCGACGCCCCCAACGACCGGGAAAAAGCGCTGAAGATCACCCAGGCTGATCGCATCTGGTTGAGAAACGTCCAGCTCCCCAACCAGGACGCCCGCCAGGCGCTCAAGGATCCGATGCTTGTCGAAAAAATCATCATCAACGCAGATGGTCTGCCGCCCGTGGATCTGGCGGGTGCCTTCCTGATGAGTCCGAGTACCGGGGACTGTTCGTATCTCTACACACCGGCCTTGGGCCTTGAACACTTCGAAACACGAACACAGGCCACCGACACCGTACTCGAGCGCCTGCGCAGCGAGAGCCAGCGCGATGAATTGCTGCGCTTCGTCGCGCTCGATATCAAGAGCAGGATCAACCTCGACGTACACCTCACACTCAAGACAGAACCTATCGAGGGCGCGGTTTTCCTGGACCGGCGTCGCTCCATCGATCGCCATGAGCGATATAACCTGCAAGCCTTGAACGCGGAGTTGCTCAAGCTGCCCACGCTGGCAGCGCTGCTCAACAAGATGCTCGTCGACGAACTGGGCCGACGCTTTGCCAACGTCAACCTGGCGACCGTCAACATGCTCAGTTACGAGCGCGCCCCGCGAAACGGCAGTGATGGCGCTACCGACCTGAAACCTCGGCAAGTCGCGGCTCAGTCATTGGCCGAAGCGTTGCTCGGACACTATCGCGAAGGGGTCTGGTCCACCCACCAAACCCGCGAATTCGTGGCCCCCGGATACAACCCGGCGCCCGCCGATGTCGAGCAGTGGCAAGCCGCCCTGACGACGATCTCCAGCAGCCTGAAGACACGCTTGCAAAGCGAGCTGGAAAGCTACTGGAACGGCCAGATGGATAACGGCTACTCACGCCGTGTGTTTTTTACCGAGGTCATGGGCACCTGCTGGCGAACCGAACTGCTCAAGCAAATGCAATGGGACAGCATCGGCGCCAGGACACACTACTGGCTGTCCGCTCTCTACCCCCATAGACCCGAGCGACTGCCCGACACCCGGATCAAGAGCCTCGGCTACACCACCACAAAACCCTCCACGACCGCACTCGCCAATGCTTTCCTGGTGAGCGACGAGTCCGTCAGGCCGGGCTCGCTGTTTGTCTACACCTATGAGCGGCTGGTGGAGCTCAACGGCCAGGATGCCCTGAACAACTTTCTCCGGCAGGAACTGCATGATGTCGGACGCGGCGGGGAACTGCCGGAAACCCTGTCGCTGAGCGAACTCACCGAGCTGCGGCGGTTCCCCGCGCTGGCCATGCAACTGGACAGCCTCGCCCAGCCCGTGTTCAAGAACCGGCTGGAAGCGATCATCGCCAAGCAACTGGAAAACGTCGAATACATACTGGCCCGCTACAGCCGGAGCAATGGTCAGTTGGATCTCGCGGCCGCCCTGGAGGTTGCCCTCGACATCCGCACGATGATCAACGGCAAACTGCAGTCGATCGGTCCCCGGGAACGCTGGAGCCTCCGTCTCGACCTGTCGACGGACGAGCCGAGCCGGCCGGCAGCCAAGCCTCCCGAGCCGGTCGAAGCGCTGCAGACCCGTGCCAAAGAGCAGTGGCGCACGCTCGCGGCCCTGCAAGTGCGGCTCGGCAGCGAACTGGTCAAGCGCCCTGACCTCATGACCTTCGCGCACAACAGCCTGCGCAATGAATTGATCAATATGAAGCGGGCCGACCTGGACCCGACGACCGTTTACATCAACCAGTACGAAAGCGACTGGACCGAGCAGGAGGCCCCCCAGCCGATCAGGTCGCTGACCCTGGTCGAGCACCTTCTGGAACGCTTGGTCGGTCTGCTCCCGCCGCTGGCGAAACAGCCGGACAACGGTCTGTTCAGTCACGCCCGGGACGGCAGTTGGTCAAGGATCAGCCACCTGGACATGGCCACCGCCAATCAACTCGTCGACGCCGCGCTGGTGGATTTCCTGCCACGCTTTTTGCGTGAACAGCGCTCGATCTACTCGCCGCTCACCCCTCTGATCAGCGACGCCCTGAGCAAGGGATTGCGCTACGAAGCACAACAACGAGTACACGCCGGTACCCTGGAGGATTATGCCCGGGAGCTGCTCGAAAGCGTCCTCGACAATCCGGACAGTCCTCAGCGCAAAGGCTTGCGCGGTTTCATTCCGGACGCCTTCGGCCTCACGCTGATGACCGCTGAGCAATCGCTGCCGCGCCAGTTGTTCAATTGCTTCCTGATCACCGAACGGGGCGGGCTGGCCCCGCTCAATTCGGGGCGCGCGCTGCTGTGGACACCGGCCGTTGGCATCGAGGCATTCGCCTCACTGCACAGCGCCGAAAGCGAACTCAATCGACGTCTGCACAGCCCGAACCAGAGCCCCTTGCTCCTGGAAAACCTGCTCGAGAAGCAGCGTCCCGCAGCGTTCTCCACGGGCATCCCGTACAACGGCATGCGCATCGGCTTCGAGCGCATCCCGAACAATTTCCTGAGCGACCGCGTCTACTCCGTGGTCGAAAAGGCACTGGGCGACATTGCCCTGGCCACCACGACACAACTGCCGGCCGTTGGCCTGCAACGTCACCTCGAATCCTGCCTGCTCCAGCACGCCTCGCTGGCCCCCCTGGAAAAGGCCATCGAAGCCGCCCAGAACACTTGCTTCAGCGCAGCCTTGCCGGCCTGGCTGGCGAATGCCGACGCCGACGAACAACTGGCCCTGGCCGCCCTGCTGGACCGGCATCGGCAACAGGTCGACGACCCCATGGACTACCATCACGGTATCCCCGCCATCGGACACTTCGCCTGGAGCAAAATCCGCGGCCTGCTGGCCCGGGACTTTCCCACGCTGCACCTGGGTCGGGACACCTTGCAGCTGTCGCTGCTGAACCCGGATGCCGTGAGCGCCAGGCGGCTGTCACTGAGCGATTACGCGCTGTTGCATCGCGACCAGATCGACAACGCCGCGATAACACTCTCGGCGGCCAGCGCCCTCCCGGAAGGTTTGACGGTCACGCACCTGAACACCCTGATCAAGGAAGCGGACATCGGCACCCATTACGCGGCGCTGCTGGACTCGCATCTGTCCCACGCTGAAAAGCGGGTCCCCGAGCGTCAATCGCTGTTCAACCCACAGCTGATCTGGCAGAGCCTCGAACACGCGCTACGCCAGTACCTGTGCAAATCGCTGTCCGCCCAGGCCCACGCTTTTATCAAGCATGTATTGGGCATGCCCGACGGCCTTGCCCGGACCCTGCTCGGCGACAGCAAGATTATCGTGCGCCCGCTGGAGCTGCTGCGCCGGGCCCAGAAAGCCGCGGACACGGCCCTGGGCCTGTACCTGATCGGACGCCCCGACACGCGCGGTCCGCTGGTGCTCTACAGCCCCTACGACGAGCACAGCGCCTTGCGCGAATACCCGAACGAAGCGACCTTCATGGCCGAACTCGGCCAACCCGGGGCCTTGCAGCAGCTGGTCCTTGGCAGAATTTCCAGCGGCGTGCGCCCGTACTACAGCGCACAGCTGTTCAGTCTCCAGGCCGTCAACCTCACCTGGAACATCATCAAGGGCAACTTCCTGCACCGACTCTACAACGACATGACCCACCTGCTGAAAACACAGCTGGGCTTGCAGAACGTCAAAGGGCAACACCCGGCCTGGGACACCGTGGTGACCCTGCTTGGCGAGCAACTGCACCAGGGCGCCCGCTTCATGCTCGGTCGACTCCGCATGGCCAGGGTGATCTGGCAAACCCTGCCGCAGTTCAAAGACGCCGCGGACAATGCCTGGAAAGGTCACTGGAGCCTGGCGCTGAAGACGTTCACCGATGCCCTGGTGCAACTGGCGCTGGCGCGCAAGCCCTCGGCCGCCAGCCTCCTCGGCGACCGCCTGAAATCCGGCGAGAAGCCAACCGAACCAGCAGCCACTCCAGCAACCCCGGTCACCTCGCCCTTCCCGCAACCGCACGCCTGGGGAGACATGGCCCTGATCCCGGAGCAACAAAACCGTTTGCTCGGCTACGAAGTCCACGACATCGCCTTGAACGATCTGGACCACGACAGCTCTCGGGACATCTACACCGACTCGGCCAGCCAGAGCCAGTACGCCGCCGTGCGCGGACGAGTGTTCCAGGTTCAACGGGAGGATGGCCGCTGGCGGATCGTCACCGCTCGGGAAAAAGGGCCATGGCTCAGCAAGGATGCGCAAAACCAATGGGACCTGGACCTCAAGGGCCGCTTGTTGGGGGGTGGGCACGTGGGTCGGCTGGTGGATCGCATCACCACCCGGCAGACCGTGCGCTTCGAGGCGAAGGTGCTGGCCGCGGGCATGCGCGCGATCAAGCGATTCTATCCGGACAAGGCCCGGCAAATCGGGCAGGCCCACGCCTTGGCCGTAACCTATCTGAAAAACGCCCGGCAACGATTGGGCTCGCTGACGGCCAACACCCGGCTCGATAACCAGCGCCACCTTTATCTCAAGGAATTCTTTGGCCTCACGATCATCAGTCGAGCCCTGAACCAGCGAATCAACAGAATATTCGACAAACTGCTCCTGGAGCTGCTGTCCCCCGCCCGTTCACCTTACTTTTCGGATCTCTATGTCGTTGGCGCCTCGAGAAGGCCGGAGCGGATGTGCGCGGCTTTCGTGATCACCTGCGACCGCACCCAGAAAATCTATCTGAACGAGCTGTTCTTCGATCCCCAGCTGGAGGAGTACGAGCCCATCAAGCCGAGGACCTTCAACACCACGCTGCACAATATGGCCTGCATCCTGCTCCATGAGTTCAGCCACGTGGTCTTCAATACCGTGGATATCGCCTACCTCGATGCCTTCCGCCCCTTCTACGATCTGATCGACACGTCCACGCCCCATGGCCGTGAACTGCAAGAGTGGCTGAAAGAGATGCAAGAGAGCGCGCTGTCGCCACTCACCCCCCGCAAACAATTGTTCCGGGTTCAGGACGAGGTCACCGGCCACTGGGACGATATCGACGGCGCGGCACTCAAACGAGTCCTGACGCTGACCCACAGCACCAACCTGGACGATGCGCGCTGGGAGTTTCAATACAATGACGCGCGAAGAATCGATGTCATCCTGGACAACGCGGACTCGCTTGCCCTGCTCACCAGCTACCTGGGACGGCCCCTGGAGTTCTACCCGATTTTCAGCGGTCCGCCCGCCTGAACCCGATAGGGGTGAACAACCCTCCCCCTGCCGCTCACGGCGGGGGCTCACACACGCCAGCACTATCTAACGCCGCCCGTCGCAGCAGCTCCTGTAGCGTTTCTGTCCTTCACGAGCACGGCAAAAACCCGCCCCTCGTCAACATGAACGAAGGCACAGAACATGTCCGACCAACCTGCTGTCTATTACCTGTCCCAGGCCATGGAGCTGCGTGACACCCCCAGCCCGCTGGAAAAATCCCTGCGGATCGAAACCGCCGAACGCAACTGGTTGCGCAACCTGTTCCTGGCCAACCAGGACGCCCGCCAGGCACTCGATCCGCCGATGTCCGTGGATAAGCTCTTTATCGTCGCGCAAGGCTCTCCGGCGGCCGAGCTGGCCGGAACCTTCCTGGTCAGCGGCCCTCCGGGGCACCGAGTGTTCCTCTGTACCCCGGGGTTCGGCCTGGAGCCTTTCGACAACCGCGAGCTGGCGCGAAAAAAACTACTCGAACGCCTGGGCCAGCCCCCGCAACGCGACGAATTGCTGCGTTTCGTCGCCCTCAGGATCAGGTCCGCCATCCGCTATGAGCCGCCCCCCACCCTGGTCTCGGGACCTATCCTGGGGATCGTCCTGAGCGATCGACGCCAATCCATCGAAACCTACCTCGACTACAACCTGAAGCACCTGCATGACGAATTGCTCAAGTTGCCGACACTGAAGTCCCTGCTCAACCCACTGTTCGAGAACCAGTTGGGCAAGCGCTTCCCCCAGGTCAGCCTGACGGCCCTGAGGGTGATCAGCTATGAAAAACCGGTCTCGGACGGGGGCACGGCGACGCTCCCACTCCAGCAACTCTCAACCCGGTTACTCAGCGAAACCTTGCTGGAACTCTACAACCGGGGCGCCTGGCCCAAAGGGCAGAGCCGCGAGTTCATCGCGCCCGGCTACTCCTCCTCGGCGACGGATACCGTCATCTGGGAAAGGACGCTGGCGAATCTCTCCAGCCAGTTGTACAGCCATCTGGAAAGCGCACTGCGCGCCTTCTGGAAGGAACCCCTCGACAACGGGCTGTCACGCCAGGACCTGTTTGTCGACGCCATGGGCACGCGCTTTCGGGCCGAGCTGCTCCAACAGGAACAGGACTGGAACATCCTCGCTCCCGAGGACTTCTACCCGTTGTGCGGGCTCTGTCCGCTGGATACCTCAAGACTGCGCGAGCTGACGCTCTACGCCCTGAATGTAAAAACCGACGGGCTCACCGGCGTATTGGCCAATGCCTTCGTCGTGCGCAACGACCGCCAACAACACCCGGTTTTTTTCCTGTATGGCGTCGGTCGATTGCAGGCATTCGAAAGCGAGCGCTCAGTGCTGGCCTCGGTCAAGACCCAGCTTCAGGACCCGGATCAAGGCGATGATCTGCGCCATGGCCTGTCACTGCGCGAACGTGCCGATCTGAAGGACTCGCAGAGCCTCGAAATCACGCTGGCAGCGGGCAATCCAGCGATGTTCAAGGCGCTGTTCAATAACATCGTCGCCAAGCAACTGGATAACGTGGCCTACGTGCTCATGCGCTATCGCCGCAGCAACGGCGCACTGGCCCTGGCCGCGGCGTTCGAACGAGCACTGGATGTCCGCGCCCTGATCGACCCGCGATTGGTTGCGCTCGCACCACTGGGTCGATGGAGCCACCGCCTGGATCTATCGCCCAGCGAGAGGTCTGTGACACTGGGTTTGCAGCGAACACTGACACCGACCCTGGACACCGTCAGGTATCAGTTGAAAAGCCTGAACGAACTCAAGGGTAAAATCACCGAAGGCCTGCGCCAACGCCCGACCCTGAAGGCCTTCATCTGACCCAGCACACCGGCGCGCTGGCAGAGGCCAGCCACAGCGGTCTGTTCAGCAAGGACAGCGAGGGTCACTGGGCTCGGGTTTCCAACCTGGACATCACGCTGCTCAATACGCTCGTCGACAAGCTCCTGCCGGACTTTCTCGGGCACTACCTGCGCCGGCTGCGCGCGGTGTATGGCGAACTGTCCGAGCCGTTGAGCGAGGCCGTGAGCAACGGGTTGCGCCGCGAAGCCCAACTCAAGGTGCTGCAGGACACCTTGAGCGAAACCGACCTGGAGGTACTCGACAACCTGCTCGACAGCCATCGACGGGACCAGCGTCCGGGCTTGCGCGGCTTTATTCCGGATGCCTTCGCGCTGACGCTCAGGATCGACGCGGCGGCGCCGTCGATCAAACTGCGCAACTGCTACCTGCTGACTGAGCGCGGCGGCCTGGACAACGAGCATTGCGGCAGCGTGCAGCTATGGACCCCGGTCCAGGGGGCGGAAACCTTCCACTCGTTTCACGCCGCCGAAGTCGAACTGCAACGGCGCCTGCATGACCCCGTGGAGCGCCTGTCCCTGCTGGAAAATATCGCCAGAAGCGAACGCCCGGCGAATCTGCCCATCCCGCAGAACCACCCCAGCAACCACCGGGCTTATCCGGCCCTGGGCTTTGAACTGATTCACAACAGGTTCAGCGGCTATCAACAACATTCGCTGGTCGACAAGGTGATGGGCGACCTGGCCCATGCCACCACCCGCACGTACCCGGCCGAGCACTTCCACGAGCACCTGCAGTCCTGCCTGGACACTCACGCAACGGTACCCACGCTGGAAAAAGCCATCCAGGTCGCCGAGAACGCCGCCCTGCACCTGGCACTGCCGCCCTGGTTGGCCGGCACCAGCGACAGCCGGCAGTTGGCCCTGGCGAGCCTGTTCGATCGCTATCGCCAGGATGCCGCGACGACCGCTGACTATCACCACGACATTCCCGATATCCGCGACACCGCCCGGACCAAGGTCATGAGCCTGCTGTCACGGGACTTTCCGGCGGCCCGCCTCGACCCCGACAAGATCAGCCTGTCGCTGACGTCGCGCAATACGGCCGAGATCATCCGTGAATCACTGACCGACTTCGCCCTGCGGCACTTCGACGACATCGACCAAGGCTCGTTCGTCGTTCGCCTGCTGGAAGGCGTCCTGCCCAAGGCACTGACCCCTGATCGCCTCAAGACCCTGGTGCAGGAGGCCGCTGTTGGCAACCACTATGCCAACCTGCTCGATGCCTACCTGTCCAACCTGACGCAACGCCGACCGCTCTTTCGCCAACATTTTTTCTGGCAAAGCCTGCTGCAGGCCTTTACCCAGGTGATCCGCAAGACCCTGTCCGCCACCGCCCACAACTTTATCAAGCACCTGCTGACAATGCCGGACGGCCTCGCCCGGGAACCCTTGAACGGACAGCGCATCGACCTGCGTCCGCTGGAGTTGATCAGCGACGCCGAGTCGGCAGCCGATCCCGTGGCTGGCTTCTACCTGATCGGCCCGAAACCCGGTGAGCAGGGTCCGCGAATCCTGTTCACGCCACAGGGGCCAGAACCGATTTTCCGCGAATACACCGATGAAACGGCATTGCAGGCCGACCTCAAGGACTCGGACAGCTTGCAACAACAGGTCCTCGAAAGACTTGCCCCGGCGCGGCGCGAGCACTACGCACGGCAGGTGCTCAGCACGCAGCGGGCCAGCCTGGCGTTCAGTGACAATCCGCTGCACGGCAATCTCTTCCACCGGCTCTACCAGGATACCAACGCGCTGCTCAAGAACCTGCTCGGCCGGCAGAACGTGCAAAACCAGGGCCCAGCCTGGCACAACGTTCTGTCCTGGCTCAAGGGCGGTCTTTACCAGGGTGAGAGGTACATGCTCGGTCGATTACGCTTGCCGCTGCTCATCTGGCAGACCCTCCCGCAACTCAAGGATGCGGCGGAAAAGGCCTGGCAGGAGCGCTGGGGCGAGGCGCTCGAGGAATTCGCCAGCAGCCTGGCGCAACTGGCGGTGGCGCGCCGCGGATGGGTTCGTTCGAGCCTGGCCGACATCGCGCCAACGCCAACCGAGGAAGTCATCGAGTCGCCCTTTCCCGCGCCGCTCTGGGGAAGCAGCCGCCTGACGCCTGGACAGAAGACCCGGCTCCTCGACTATGAAGCCCATGAGGACATGCTGGAGGAAATGACCCTGGACCAGGCTACCGGCTTGCACAAGGAGCCGAGCAGCGGCAACACCTTCGCGGTGGTCGGCGGGAAAGTCTTCCGGGTCCAGGAAGACGACCGCCGTTGGCGCATCGTCAAGGGCGCCGCGCACGGACCCTGGCTGCAACAGGACCGCCACCAACGCTGGTCATTCAACCTGCAAGGCCACTGCGTCGAGGAAAGTCGCCATGAAACTGTTTGATCATTGCGCGAACCGCCAGACGATCCGCGAGGAAATACGCGTGCAGGCCATCGGGATGGAAAATATCCGCCGGTTCTACCCCAACCGTGCCCGCATGATCCGCCACGCCCATGAACAAGCGGTGGCCTACCTGGTCGAAGCCATAAAGAACACCGAGCGACTTTTTGCCGAAAAGCCCCTGGATAAAAAACGCCGCCTGTTCGTGGAAAAGTTCTTCGATATCGCCTCGGTGAGCCAAGGTACGCTGAGGAAAATCAGATTCCGCGCACATATGATGCTCGGGGAACTGCTCAAACCGTCGCTCAATCCCGAGACCTCGTCACGTTATGTCGTGGGTTCGGCCCTGTACCCGGAGCACGGCATTCAGGCATTTACCTTGCCTACCGAGGTCGCCAGGCGAATCTATTTCACCGAGCGCTTCTTCAATCCCGGCTTCCAGATCTACTTGCCCATACACCCCAGAACCTTCGACATGCAGGGGCACAGCATGGGCACGGTGCTGTTGCATGAAGTCAGCCATCTGGTGCTCGACACACTCGACCTCGTCTATCTGGATGCCTGCCGCCCCTTCCTCGACCTGCTCAATACCAGCACATCAGAGGGAAAAGATCGCCACAACGCCCTGGAGCGGGTCCAGCAACATTCCTTCTCCAGCAGTACCCCCGCCAACGAATTGTTCAGGGAACGCGACGCTTACGACCTGCACTGGTATGACGTGGTTGGAAAGCCCTTGCAGCGCGTGTTGCAACTGACCGGAGCGCAAGACCTGGATGACGCCCGGCGGATTTTCTTTGCCAATGAGGAGAAAAGAATCGATGTCATCCTGGACAACGCCGACTCCCTGGCGTTATTGCTCGCCCATTTGGGCAGGCCAGCCGAATACCATCCCGTGCAATAGGCAGGCATCAACCTACTCCCGGGATGCGCTACATCCAGGCGACACGCCCTACTGAGCGGCCAATGCGCGCAACTGTTGCAGATCGCCCGCGGCCAGGACGATCCCGTCGCGCAGCGACACGGCCCGCTGCTGGTGACGCCGGTCCCCCGGCAGCCGCTGCAGGCCGACCCCCTGCATCTGGCTGACCAGCGTCCGGGCACGCTCGGCGAAGTCCTGTCCCGCCGCTTTGGCAGGATCGATAAGAATGATCAACTGCCCGGTCCAGGGGGTCTTGGCGCCTGGATGTTTCGACCAGTCGAACTCGAATGAGAAGTTCCCGCCGGTCAGCGCCGCCGCCAGCAACTCGACCATCATCGACAACGCCGAGCCCTTGTGGCCACCGAACGGCAGGAGCGCGCCGCCGTCGAGGATCGCCTTGGGATCGCAGGTCGGCCGGCCGTCGCGGTCCACCCCCATGCCGGGCGGCAGGCTGCGTCCCTCGCGGGCGGCAATTTGCACATCGCCATGGGCCATCGCGCTGGTGGCCAGGTCGAACACGATCGGATCGCCACCGGCCCGCGGCGCGGCAAAGGCGATCGGGTTGGTCCCGAACAGCGGACGCTCGGCGCCATGGGGCACCACGCAGGTCATGCTGTTGACCACGCTCAGGGCCACCAGCCCCTGATAGGCAAAGGGCTCGACATCCGGCCAAAGCGCGGCGAAGTGATGGGAGTTACGGATCGCCAGCACGGCGATCCCGGCACTGCGGGCCTTTTCCAGCAACAACGCCCGGGCGGCGGCGAGGGCCGGCTGGGCGAAACCGTTGGCGGCATCGACCCGGACAAAGCCGGAAGCAACATCCTCGACCCGCGGAATGGCCTTGCCGTCCACCCAGCCGCTGGCGAGCGTGGAGACATACCCGGGAATGCGGAATACGCCGTGGCTGTGGGCGCCGTCGCGCTCGGCGCTGGCGCAGTTCTCGGCCAGGACCCGGGCGACTTCCGCCGAGGTGCCATGGTGCTGGAAGATCTGGGCAAGCAAGGCCACCAGATCGCTGTAGGAAATCGTTTGAGTAACCGTCTCGCTGGGTACAGACATCCGAAGCTCCGATTCCGATTTATTTATTTATTATTCGATGGATAAGAGAAAAGCAGTGCTTGGGCAGGCGTCCAGACTATCCGGCGGCGAGGGTCCGCTTGTCAAACAGGGCATCGAAGCGTTGGCCCAACTGCTGCTCGGCGAACTGCTCGCGGATGAAGTCGACAAAGGCCCGGGTCTTGCCCGGGAGCAATTTGTGCTCGGCGTAGTAGATCGAAATATGGCCGTCGTCGACGTACCAGTCGGGCAGGACCCGTTGCAAGGTCCCGGCCTGCAACCAGGGCACCGCGAACGGCATGCTCACCAGCGCCACGCCCAGGCCCTGCGCCGCCACCGCGCAGGCGGCTTCCGAGTCGCTCATGGTCATCCGCGCGCCGAGGCTCAGCGGTCGATGTTCGCCGTCGCGAGCGGTCAATTGCCAGGAGCGCACCCGGCCGGTCTGCGGTGAACGGATCAGGATGCCGTCGCAGCGGCGCAAATCCTCGGGTGTGCTCACGGCCGCCTGGCGCGCCAGATAATCCGCCGACGCCACCAGCACCCGATGGGCCACCGTCAGCTTGCGGGCCACCACCCCCTGGGGCAGTTCGAAACCGCCGCCAATGGCCGCATCGAAGCCCTGACCGATCAGGTCCACCTGGCGGTTATCGAAATGCCAGTCCGGGTGGATGTCCGGGAAGCGCCGCAGAAACTCACCGAGCAGCGGCACCACATAGAGACGCCCGAACACCGTGCCCACACTGACCTTGAGCGTGCCGGCCGGACGGCCCTCGACGCTGGCCAGGTTAGCGACGGCATTCTGGATGGTGTGCAGACTGGCACTGACTTCGCCGAGGAACAACTGTCCGGCTTCGGTCAGCCGCAGGCTGCGGGTGCTGCGCTGGAACAGGCGCACGCCGAGTCGCGCCTCCAGCTTGGCGACGCTCTTGCCGACCGCCGCCGGGGTCAGGCTCAGGCGCCGCGCCGCCTCGGCGAAGCTGCCGACTTCGGCACTGCGGACAAAACACTCGATACTGCTGAAGGTTTCCATGATCACCACTCTAAACTTTTGGTTTACACAGAGTGTAATGATTACCGTCTACACAGCCAGTAATCCGAGGTCGATACTCGGCTCCAACAACAAGGCCCGCTCCCCTTCCTTCCCCGGCCTTGAACTTTGGAGAATGACATGACCGAACAAAACCTTAACGGCAAAGTGGCCCTGATCCAGGGCGGCTCACGCGGCATCGGCGCGGCCATCGTCAGCCGTCTGGCGGCCCAGGGCGCCGCGGTGGCCTTCACCTACGTCAGTTCCGACGCCAAGGCCAAGGCACTGCAGGACAGCGTGATCGCCGGCGGCGGCAAGGCCCTGGCGATCAAGGCCGACAGCGCCGATGCCGCGGCCATTCGCCAGGCGGTCAACAGCACCGTCGAAACCTTTGGCCGACTCGATATCCTGGTCAACAATGCCGGCGTGCTGGCCATGGCGCCACTTGAAGACTTCAAGCTGGAAGACTTCGACCGGACCCTGGCGGTGAATGTGCGCAGCGTCTTTATCGCCACCCAGGAAGCGGCCCGGCACATGGGCGAAGGCGGTCGGGTGATCAACATCGGCAGCACCAACGCCGAACGCATGCCGTTCGCCGGGGGCGCCCCGTACGCCATGAGCAAATCCGCGCTGGTGGGCCTGACCAAAGGCCTGGCACGGGACCTCGGGCCACGGGGCATCACCGTCAACAACGTGCAGCCCGGCCCGGTGGACACCGATATGAACCCGGCCGACAGCGATTTCGCCGGGAGCCTGATCGACCTCATGGCCGGTGGCCGTTATGGCCGGGTCGAGGAAATCGCCAGCTTCGTGGCGTATCTGGCGGGGCCGGAAGCCGGCTACATCACCGGGGCCAGCCTGACCATCGACGGCGGGTTCAGCGCGTAAGACCGGGTGGTTGCGCCAACGCCTGCTCCAGCAACAGCAGAAATGCCGCGGCCGCAGGCGTCGGCGTATGCGACCACACCGCGTACAAATGACGCGAAGGCGCGTTGGACACGGGTAGCGTCACCACCCCTTCGAAACCTTCGGCGATCTTCTTCGGCACCAAGCCCAGCGCCAGTCCCCGGCGCACGAACTCCCCCACCAGCATCACATTGCCCGCCTCGAACTGCACCCGATGGCGCAAGCCCGCCGCGGCAAAGGCCTCATCGGTCTGTCGGCGTCCCGCGGTACCGGCCTGGAAATCCACCAGCGGCTGGTTTTCCAACTCCGCCAGCGGCAGGCGCTCGAAACGGGTCAGCGGATGCCCCGGCGGCAGCACCGCCACCAACTCCTCCTCCGCCAGCAAACGCTGGGCCAGGCCCTCGATCTTTTGTCCGGGCCACAACCCGATAAACGCCAGGTCCAGCCGCCGCTCGTGCACATCGAGCATCAGCGACTCGCTCTTGCTCATGTTCAGGTGAATATCCACCTGTGGATAAAGTCCGTGGAAACGCGCGAGCAAGCCCACCAGATCGACTTCGGTCAGGGACGAGATCTTGCCGATGGACAGGCTGCCGCGCACCTCCCCGGAAGCCGCCGCCACTTCGGCGACAATCCGTCGGGTCGCTTCCAGCGCCGGTCGCGCACTGCGGACAAAGGCCTCGCCGGCCGCGGTCAGGCGGACCTTGCGCGAACTGCGCTCGAACAGCGACGCGCCGAGATCCTCTTCCAGGCGAGCGATCTGATGACTGAGGGCCGACTGCACCACATGGCAGCGCTCGGCCGCGCGGGTGAAGCTGCCCTCGTCCGCCACCGCCAGGGCATATTCGATCTGCTTGAGATTCATCGCCAGTATCTCGTTTCAAGATGGATAGAATGAAAACAATGCATTGGCGTCATGCTAGGACATTCCAGATAATTCGCGCATCAAATTCCTACTCAGAGACAGTCAATGTCCGACACCAACGTTACACACAAACCTTTGAGTTCTGCCCTGATCCTGCTGATGTCGGTCGCCACCGGCCTGGCGGTTGCCAGTAACTATTACGCCCAGCCGCTACTGCACACCATCGCTCAGCACCTGGGCCTGAGCACCGGCACCGCCGGCACCATCGTCATCACCGCCCAGTTGAGCTACGGCGCCGGGCTGTTGTTGCTGGTGCCGCTGGGGGACCTGTTCGAACAACGCCGGCTGATTTTCATCATGACCCTGCTCAGTGCCTTCGGCCTGTTGATCAGTGCGTTCTCGCCGAGCCTGCCGTGGCTGCTGTTCGGCACCGCGCTGGCCGGCCTGTTCTCGGTGGTGGCCCAAGTGCTGGTGCCGATGGCCGCCAGCCTGACCGCGCCGGAACAACGCGGGCGGGTGGTCGGCACGCTGATGAGCGGCTTGTTGCTGGGCATTCTCCTGGCGCGCACGGCGGCGGGCCTGCTGTCCGATGTCGGCGACTGGCGCAGCATCTACCTGCTGGCCGCCGGCCTGATGTTTATCTGTGCCTTCGCCCTGCTGCGCGCCCTGCCGGAACATCGCCAACATGCCGGACTGAGTTACCCGGCCTTGCTCGGGTCGGTGTTCCGCCTGTTCGTCGAGGAGCCGGTGCTGCGCCTGCGCGCCGCCATGGGCCTGCTGACCTTCTGCCTGTTCGCGTTGTTCTGGACGCCCCTGGCCTTCCTGCTGGCGAGCCCGCCCTATGGCTATTCGGATGGCGTGATCGGCCTGTTTGGCCTGGCCGGCGCCGTCGGGGCCATGGCGGCCAACCTGGGAGGACGCATGGCCGATCGCGGCAAGGGTGAGTTCGCCACCACCCTGGGCCTGCTGGCGTTGTTGTTGTCATGGCTGCCGCTGGGCTTTGCCGGGCATTCGCTGGTGGCGTTGCTGATCGGCGTGCTGGTGCTGGATTTTGCCGTGCAACTGATTCACGTCAGCAATCAGAACGCGGTGTTCAAGGTCCGGCCACAGGCGCGTAACCGCCTGAATGCCGGTTATATCACCTGTTATTTCATCGGTGGTGCACTGGGCTCACTGCTGGGGGCACAGTTGTACGGGCCCTATGGCTGGAACGGCATCGTCACCGCCGGTGGTTTGATTTCCGCCCTGGCGCTGGGGATCTGGGCGGTGGTGCAGCGCAGGACCGGACTGCCAGTGTCGGCTGCCTGAAAGGCATCGCGAGCAAGCTCGCGCCTACAGTGTCCCATGTAGGAGCGAGCTTGCTCGCGATGAACGTCAACGATAACGCGGGCCCCCTGAAACACCGCGATCAAACACCGTCCCAGTCAATCGCCGGCAACCCCACCGGCCCCAGCGGGAAATGCTTGAGCGACTGCACGATCCGATCCGCATGGTGGTATTTCTCCGCCGCCATCGCCGGATCGGGCACCGCCACCGCATACATCCCCGCCGCCTTGGCCGCCGTCACGCCGAACGGCGAATCCTCGAACACCAGGCAATCCTCGGCCGCCACTCCCAAGCGCTTGGCCGCCAGCAGGAAAATATCCGGGGCCGGCTTGGCTTCGCCGACTTCCGGGTCGTCGGCGGTGACGATCGTGTCGAACAGCGCAAACCATTCCCGGTGCAGGGTGGTCTTCAACTCGAACGAACTGCGCGAAGAACTGGTGCCCACCGCAATCGGAATCCCGTGCGCCGACAGATGCCGGACCAGCGCCTCGGCGCCGGACATCGAACCGGCCTTGGGAAAACGCTCGCGCATCAGGGGTTCGCGCACCTCCAGGAACTCCTGCGGGCTCAACGGCAGTTCCATGGCCTCGACCACGTAGCGGGCCAGATCGCCGGCGCCACGGCCAATGATGTTCTGCTTGTGATCCCAGCCGAAGGTCCGCCCATAACGACCGACGATCAGTTGCGTCACTTCGGAGTAGATGCCCTCGGTGTCGAGCAGCAAACCGTCCATATCGAAAATCACGGCCTTTACCAGGCCCAGGCTAGAGAGTGCTGCGGTCATCGCATCCGATCCGTATACAGGGTTGAAAGTCAGGGCGGCGCAGGTGCGACCATCACGTAGGGGATACAGCATGCTTCTACCTTCAAGCATAAATCGCGCCTGTTACAGATGGCTTCCTGAGGCAAGATTTTCTCCAGTTTCGACCCGGACTCGTCACGGAACAGTCACCGGCGTATTGCAGACTCGTCTTGCTTGCGCACAGGCCCTTGAACGTTAAAAGTTTTCTTTTTTATCAAGGAATTAGCACGTAACATCAAGAGGCCATAGCCGCGGGCCGCGCAAAAGCGTAACCTTTGCGACACCCACTTTGTCAAGCCAAATACAATAAAATGACTTTCTCATAATTTAGGGTGATCCTTTTATGAAGACCCAGAACGGCTTCACCTTGATCGAACTCATGATTGCCGTGGCGATCGTTGCCATTCTGGCCGCCATCGCGATTCCATCGTATTCGAGTTACGTTAACCGCAGCAAGTTATCCGAAGGGGCTGACGCGTTGGCGGCCGTGCAAATCAAGATGGAGTCCTATTATCAAAATACCCAAACTTACGATAATGGCGGTGTCTGTGGGGTGCCCCCCGTCAATACGACCAACTTTACGATTACCTGCGCAACCAATAATAACGGACAAGGCTATACCTATACCGCCAGTGGAACAGGGGCGATAGCAGGAACGAATTACACGATTAACGAACAAGGCAACAAAAACACCACCGGATCCTCGAGTAAAGCCTGTTGGATCATTACCGGGTCGGAGTGCTGAGCATGAACCGCCAAGGAGGGGTGACGTTGTTGGAAACCATGGTTGCCCTCACCATCATGAGCATCGTGTTGGCCTGGGGCATTCCGTCCTTAAGCGATGTCATTTCCAACAATACCGTAAAGTCGACAACGGACGTCATTTTTTCCGCCCTCCAGGAAGCCCGATCCGAGGCGCTGAAACGTAATACATCTGTTTCTGCCACCCTCACCACTACGGCAATCAGTCTGGCGGGCAGCAATTATGCTAAAACCATCAGCTTGGCGGGAGCGGGCTCTGGGATAACGATCAGTCAAGATACCGCCGGTGCGATTACCTTCACCTCCACGGGGCAAATTGCAGCCTCCACCTCGTATGTCATCAAAATTAAAAACACTTCCTGCGCGGCCAATAATGCGTGTCTCAATGTAGAGGCTTATGGAGGCGGATTTATTAAAATCTGCAACCCTTCGCAAGGTGACAGTAATGCAACGAACTTTTGCACGCCGTCAACGCCGTCAACGTAGAGGCTTATGGAAGCGGATTTATTAAAATCTGCAACCCTTCGCAAGGTGGACAGTAATGCAACGATTTTTGGCTCGTAAGCAACGCGGATTTTCGCTGATTGAGTGTTTGATCGCGCTCCTGATCATGACCATTGGTCTATTGGGCAACGCCGCCCTGCAAGCGAACCTGTCGAAGGAATCGGCCAAATCGGATGATCGAGTAAAGGCCACCAATCTGGCCAAGGTCCTGTATGGTCAAATGGTAGCGGACTACTCGAACCTCGCCAGTTACGCTTATCCGGGCAGCGGCGCCAGCACGTCGGTCACCAGTTGGGCAACGGACGTCAAAAAGTTGCCGGGAGCCATTGACCCGACAGTGACCGTGGCAGCGGATGGTACTTGTCTGATTACGATTCAATGGAAAATGCCTCAAGACAATATCGTGAATATCTACAGCGTTCCTTTCAAGGTAGATAAAACGTTATGAATCAAAAGGGCTTCTCTCTCATTGAAGCAATGCTGGCGATGGTCATCGGTCTGATCATGTCTCTCGCCGCTGCCTCGCTGGCGATCTCCTATGACGCGGGAAGAATGAGTAATATTTCCGCCAACACGGCCAACACCAACGGGACCACGGCAGCGGAGACCATCAATACCGCCCTTGAAATGGCCGGCGCCGGACTGATCAGCAATCACAGTCAAATCTGTACACGCCTGTATTCCACGACAGCGACGAATACGAATTCAGGCATCACGCTGGATACGATAAAGCTGGATGTGACGACAGACCCCAACTCCAATCATGTCGTTTTTGCCTATGGCAATGGGGGTAGCGCGGCTTCATTGCTCAAGGTTTCAGTGTCATTGGCCAACCCCAATGACGATATCGCTGTGCCTCTTGTGGGGTCGGTGTCGAGCGGCGACGATATTCTACTGGCCTATAGTTCTGCCGGGAGTGGCGCTGACTGCACCTTACGCCGTGCGACAGCCCCCAACGCGGTGAACGGCAGTGCCGGGATGGTGAATATTGGTTTGTCCGCGACGGCGGAATATAACCACGCCATTACCGGAGTGCCCACCTATGCGGCTGATTTTTATATCATACCCGCACACGTTTTCAACTATCAGGAATGGTACACAGAGAACGCACTGTTGAAACTAAAGAATAAAATCACCGGTACGGTTAGTATCGTGGCCGATGGGGTGGTTTTCTTGAGGGCGCAATACGGTGTGAACAGTGGCCTCGGATTGACATGGCAAGACCAGCCGCCCAGCCAACTCAATAACCTGAAGGCCATACGAACCAGCCTGGTGATTCGCTCAGCGAATCGAGAAAAACAAGCCAGTGCCGCTAATTGCACAAGCACCACGAGTTCCACGATCAGTTTTAATAGCTGGCAGAATGCGGCAAACGGTTCAGGCTCGATCGATGTATCGACCCTGACCAATACAACAGGTACAGCCCTGATTCCCGATTGGCGCTGCTACTTCTACAAAACCTACACAACGGTAACACCACTCCGTAGTTTGGCCTGGGCCACGGCCCAATGAGGAGATGGCGATGAAAAACAACCAGCGCGGTGCGGTGCTTATCCTCACGCTTATTTTGCTGAGCATCTTCTTGATTGCCTCGGTTGGGTTGATCCGCTCCGTCAGCATGAATGTCACCACCGTCGGGAACTACTCCTACCGGGAAGGTGCTTTGACTGCCTCGGATAGCGTATTGCCGGCCGTCAAAGCCTATATCGCCGGCAAGGCGGATTTGACGGTGGCTGACGCGAATGTCTACTCCCCAACCATTCTGACCCGGGTGGATGCCAGCGGTTTACCCCTCCCTTGCGCCAGCGGAGATGGTTGGAGTTGCCTGACCGCGGTGGCGCTGTCCACCACCTATTCTTCTGTCTACTACATCGAGCGGCTTTGTACGGTCGCGGTAGTTACTAGCACAGGAACGCAGTGCCAAGTCGAAAAGCCGACAGCGGCTAACGGCGGTAGCTACAGCCTGCGGGGCGGGAATCAAGATGGCAAATCACTCATGACATACCCTATTTTGTACCGGGTAACGGTGAAGACTTCTGCCCCCAAGAGGACCGGGACCGTGGTAACGACCCAAACAACCATTTCAAGATAATCAACAACGTTAGCACGGCTAAAGAAAAATCAGGTTTTTTGGGGGGTACATGCATACGTTAGCGAAACTGCTCGTAATATTTTTTCTGGCCGAGCTAGCCGCTCCGGCCTTTGCAGCGACCACCGACATTGCTCAACTTCCATTGGGCATGCTGAATGTGGTCGAGCCCAATATGATACTGGCAATTGACGATTCAGGCTCGATGGACACCGAGGTGTTGATGGCGAGTAATGACGGTGCCCTTTGGTACAACTCGACTTCCGGCAAAGCGGGTTTTACCGGCTGGAACAGTTCCGATGTTTACAGTGCCACTTACTATGCCCCGAACTATAACTCTGTCGGGGCCACCAGCACGACCTGGCTAAAGTATGAATACCTGTTCCCCAACAGCTCCCGGAAATACATAGACACCGCAGCGGCCGGCGAAGGTTACGCCGCGCCCTTTATCCCGAGCTATGCCTACTTACGGGATTATGAATACAACCCCCTGTACTACAACCCCAATACAACGTATGTCCCATGGTCGTCAGACTATTATAATAGTACCACCACCACCTACAGCAATTCCCCCCCCAGTGCCGCTCGAATCCATCCTACAGAATCACCCACTGTAACCTATGACCTGACCAATACGCTAACCAACGGTACTAGCGGATGGACGTTCAGGTTCTATACCGGGATGGTGATTCCGGGGGCATCGATTGCCGGTATCCAGAATGGCAGTACCAGCATCACCAGCAATGTGACGGTGGGTACCAGCTCGGGTTACACGGGCTCGACCTACTACGATATTACGATTCCCTATTACCCCGCTACGTATTGGGTTCGGGATACGACATGTACGAATGGCGCGCCTGCGTGCGCAAGCGCTCCCGATGGAACCTTGCTTCGTCGATATGAAATCAAGTCAGGCAATACCTTCCCGTCGGGGCGCACCTATGCGGCGGAGATGCAAAATTTTGCCAATTGGTTCACCTATTACCGTAAGCGCAGACTGATGTTGTCCTCTGCAATGTCTGCGGTATTACCTCAATTAACCAATCTTCGCATGGGCGCTCGCTGGATGGACTCCAGCAACGTGGCCAGCATGGTTGACCTTAACTCAACGACCGCGGCGACGAATTACCAGTACCTGCTTGGATTGATCTATCGTGTGTTTGGCGCTGGCGGTACGCCGACCCGGACGCTGTTGAAAACGATCGGTGATCTTTATGTGAACGACAGCAGCAAGACATACATTCAGTACGCCTGCCAGCGCAATAGCATCATGATCGTGACTGATGGCTTTGCTGATGCCACAAGCACGACGACTGGGACTTACTCGTCTAGCCCATGGTTCAATTCAGCGCCGTATACCACGATCTACTCAGGTACGTTGGCGGATTTGGCAGCTTATTATTATAGCAAGACCGTGGGTAGTTCCACCTTCACAACCGGCCTGGTGCCTTACGATCCGAATGCGACCGCCCCAAACGCAGACAAGAACCCTAACCTGCACGTGAATATGTATGGGATGACATTGGGCGCGCAGGGGACGATCTTCGGGACGGGGTCCAATCAAGATAAAGACCCGTACACCTACTCCCCCACCTGGCCCAACCCCAGCGTGTCGCACAGCCCGACAGCCGTTGATGACCTGTACCATGCAACAATAAATGGCCGAGGTAAGATGCTGTTGGCAACCGACAGTGTGAGTGCCACAAGTTCAATTAAAAGCATCATTTCCGACCTGCTGAACAAATCAGGGGCGGGGGGCGCCATCACCGTGTCCAACATCAATATCCAACCAGGTGACAACACGGCCTACATTGCCAGCTTCAATGCGTCCGCCTGGTATGGCGACTTAGTCGCTTCGCCGATTGATATCACCACAGGGAATACGTCGGCTACCAACTCACTGTGGAGTTTTCAAGCGACGTTGGATGCGCTGGACTGGACCACCAGAAAATTTGCTTCTTACACGGGTAGCAGTGGCGCGATCTTTCCCAGCGGACTGAGTACCACCCAAACAGCCCTGCTTAATTCCCCGAACGCCACGGACAATGCCACGGTTGCCAGCTGGTTGACGGGGGATCGCTCCAACGAAGGGACATTGTACCGCACCCGAACCCATGTCCTGGGTGATCTGATAGATGCAGAGCCCGTGATGGTGAACGACAAACGGTCCTGGAGCATAACGACTGACAGCAGCTACACGACTTTTGGTCAGACGATCGCCGGCCGCAAGACTGTTGTCTATCAGGCAGGCAATGACGGCATGCTTCATGCCATTGACACCAGTAACGGTGGCGAGCTGTGGGCTTACATTCCAAGTCTGGTGCTTTCAAAGCTCAGCCAGTTAGCCCAAAAAACCTACAACCACATCTTCACCGTGGATGGCACCCCGACCGTTCGTGATGTCAATACCGGAAGTACGTGGAAGACTTTGCTGGTGGCCGGGCTTCGCGCAGGGGGCAACGGTTATTATGCCCTTGACGTCACGAATCCGGCAGCCACCAGTTCGGCTGATCTGGCGTCAAAGGTCAAATGGGAGTTTCCCAACGCCAGCACCTCGTCCAGCGTGACCAATAACGTGGGGCTTTCTTATGGTCAACCCTTGATTGCCAATACAGCCGCCGGCTATGTCGTCATGGTTTCATCCGGCTACAACAACAGTGGGGATTATGCCGGCCATCTGTTCGTTTTGAACCCTGACACCGGTGCGGTGATTCGTGATATATCCACTGGCTACGGATCCTCACTGACTCCGGCTGGACTGTCTCACCTTTCAGCGTTCGCCGCGGATGGGGTGACAGCATCGGCTGTCTATGCCGGCGATCTGAACGGCAATATCTTCAAGTTCAATATCTCGGACGCGAATCCAGCGAACTGGTCGGTTACCCGCATTGCGGTCTTGCAGGACAGCGGCGGCGCCACCCAACCGATTACTCAGAGTGTCGAGGTGGGGCAAGTTAACAGCCAGACCGCGATCTTTGTCGGCACAGGCCGGGCCCTGGCCACGTCGGACTTTAGCTCCACTCAAACCCAAAGCGTTTATGCGTTTCTTGATGACGGGACGATTTACACAGGTTCCAACTCGCCTCGTAGCGTGCTGGTTCAGCAGACAGTCACCGTGGTGACGGGTGGGTTCCGGACAATCAGTCACAACGCCGTTGACTACTCAACTCAAAAAGGTTGGTATTTCGATTTGCCCGCAGGGGAAGGCGTGACGACGGATATGCAGCTGGCTTTTGGTACGTTGGTCTTGAACTCCAACGCACCGTCCACTTCGGCTTGCAGTTCAAATAGTTATCAATATCAAGTGAGTGAAAGCACTGGCGGACAGCTGGATAACTCGTACTTCGCCACGGGAGTCACCCCTTGGGCAGGTCGGAATTTAGGAAGCAACCTCTCCTCTCGCCCAGTGGTCGCTGTTCTTTCCAACGGTACTGTGATTAGTTTTTCCCACGGCTCCGATAACAGCGTGATCAGTCTCGGCTTGCTCGGCAAGGGTGCGACAACCATACACAAGATTTTTTGGCGAGAAGTTCGGGGTTAGGGCACGATACGCACCTTAATGGCTACAGTATTTTCCGGGCCCGTGGGCCCGCCGACGGCTTGCCGCCCGGCCATCCAACAGAGACGCCAGCATGATCGCCAAAGAATCCCGAAACGAGGTCGCCCTCGCCAAGTTCCTCGACGCCAACCCGCACCTGCGCGAAGAAACCCGCGACCTGAGCCCGAAGGAACAACAGCAACAGTTCCAGTGGGCCTTCGAGGACGAAGCTGAAAACCAGGGCCTCGAACCCTGGGAGCTGACCCTGCAACTGGTAGCCGAGACACCCGGGGAACTCAAGGCCATGCGCCTGGAAGTCCACCGCGAAGTGGCCGAGGCCCTGGGCATGGACTGGGAGGAGTACTGCTCATTCAACGAAATCAGCGAAGACTGAGCCGTTCGTCGCGCCAACGGCACTTGAGCCCCTGATGGACGCCTAGAGCTTGGCGGGCATTGGCCTCGCCAGTTGTCCCCCGCCGCCAATGAAGAACACCTGGCTACTCGCTCAATTGCCCTTGTGATGGGTCATTTCCAGCTTCCTGGCCATGTCCAGGTGCATTTGCAGCTTGGGCAGGGTTTGTGTGGCAAAGGCTTTCAACTCCGGGGACGCGGAATGTTCGGCTTCATCCTTGAACAAACGAAGGGCGTCTTCGTGGACCTTGATCTGGTTGGCCACGTAGGCGATATCGAAGGATTCGCCTTCCTGCACTTGCAACATCAGCTTGCGCGCCCGGTCGAGGATTTCCGCCTCCGGCGCCATGACCAGGTTGTGATGGGCGGCGATGGCCTTCAAGTCGCGGTTGGCATCGGTGTGGTCCTTGATCATTTCCACGGCAAAGCTGTTGATGTCCGTGGATGTGGTTTTCTCGATCGCCAGGCGGCTGGTCTCGATCTCGGCAATCCCGGCCGCCGAGGCCGAATCGATGAACTCCGCGGGGCTGCCGGCACTGACCGGCCCCGCCAGGCTTGCGCCCAACAGCAGGACAAGGGAGGTGAGGCGTAACAGGGGGACCTTTCGGCTCATGGGCTTGCTCCAGCACTTTAAAAAAACAGCTTGGCTAAAGCGTTGGAAAGGAGCTGGCCGGCAAGGTTTAAAAAAACACCATGGGACCGACGAACGGTGATCGCCACAGCCGCTATCCTGCCGACTAGCGGCCATGCCACCGCGCCAATTGGCAGGCGAAAAAAAGCCCGCGGGAGGGCGGGCAAGGGAAGCTTTTTGAACGAGCGCGACGACTATAGACGCTGCGTGACAAGCGAATCGTGAAACAATTTTCATGTTTGGCCGGCGAGCGCTGGGCCTGTTCAACGAAACTCGATGCCCGGCAGATCCATTTCGGGTACATCGCTCAACAGAAAATCGCGAAAGGCCAGAATGCGTTCCTTGCGCAGGCTGCTTTTCAGCCAGACCAGGTAGTAGCTCTCTCCCGAGCCGACGGCACTCTTGAACGGCAGCCCGAGCAAACCGCCACGGACATCTTCGAGGATCAGGTACAGGTCGCCAATCGAAACGCCGTGCCCACGCATGGCGGCCGAGATCCCCTGGTCCAGGGTACTGAACAGCTTGCCACGCTCCACCCTCGCCTGCCCTTCCCAGCCCATTCCCGCCAACCAGCGCCGCCAGTCGCGCCGATCCGTGGACGAGTGAATCAGTTCGTGCTGCTCCAGGGTGTCGAGATTCCAGGGCTCGGCCCCCAGCAGCGGGCTCGAACAGATTGGAATCAGCCACTCGTCGAAGAGCTTGCAACACTCGACCTGGGCACCAAAACGCCCGTCGCCCAACAGAATCGCACAGTCATAGGGCTCGGTGTGGAGGTCCACGGTGTCGATATCCATCCACACACTGGACAGTTGCACCGGCAAGTCGGGATTGACCTGCTTGAGGTTTTCCAGCGACTGCAACAGCCAGCGCATGGTCAGGCTGGACGGCGCCTTCAACCGTAGTTGCTCGGCATTCGCACGAAAAGGCAGGCAGGCCTCCTCGATCACCTTGAACCCGGTTTTCAAGCCATGGGCCAGGCGTTGCCCAGCTTCGGTCAATTGCAGTTTCGGACCGTTCCTCTCGAACAGCTGACAGCCAAACAGCCCTTCCAGATTACGAATATGTCGACTGATTGCGCTCTGAGTCAGCGACAACTCCTCGGCGGCGCGCGTAAACGAAGAAGAGCGGGCCGCCACCTCGAAGGCACGCAGGGCATAGAGCGGTGGGATACGTTCGGCCATGGGCGCGCCTCACTATGATTAATAATCATAGTGAGGCACAGATTTATCCATTTTTCAAACACCCGGCGACACCTCAGGCTTAGCGGACCCGATTCTCCCGCGCAGGCACCTGTCGATGAACCTCTCGTTGCTACTGCTTTACCTGTTCAGCATTTCCCTGCTGATTGTCACGCCTGGCCCGGTGGTCGCGCTGCTGGTCAACACCAGCCTGGGGGCCGGCAGCGGTCGGGCGCTGCGCACAATGCTTGGCACCAATGGCGCATCGCTGGTACTGGCGCTGCTGGCAGCGCTGATCCTGAGCGGCGGCCTCTCGATCAGCCTGCAACTGATCAATCTGGTCAGCCTGGCCGGCTGCCTGTTCATCGGTTACCTGGGGGTACGGAGTCTCCAGGAAGCCCTCTCGACAGCTGTCGATGACAGCGTGCAAGCCACCAAGAGCGGACGCCGCCACGGGTTTATCAACGGTTTCCTGGTGGGGATTTCCAATCCCAAGGAGATCGTGTTTTTCGTTTCGTTCTTCCCCCAGTTCATCCAGATCACGCCGTCCTTCGGCCATAGCGTGGCCTTGCTCGCCGTGCTCTGGGCGGTGATCGACCTGGCGGCCATGACCGTCTACATCCTGCTCGCCCGCCAGGCCTTCGCGGTCCGGCACAAGGCGAAGATCACCTTCGCTTCCGGCATCCTTCTGCTGACGATGGCGATATTCGGGGTGCTGTACGCCGCCAGGGCCCTACTCGCGAGCCTGAGTTGAATCGTGTGTTTTAATCATGATTCGGTCAATGACAGCGACCTGAGGCGACGGGCGACTGGCAATCAGGATAAACAGCACTGACAGCAGCGCACAGAGCGCGCCCAGCAAAATCGAAGCCACGTAACTCTGATAAAGGTCGAACAGCAGCCCCGCGACACTCCCACCGATCAGGGCGGCAACCCCGACCGAAATATACAGGGCACCCAGGATCGCGCCCAGGTTCGCCGTGCCGAACCAGTTGGCCGCCACCGACGGGTAGAGGGAGATGCAGCCGCCATTGGCCAGGCCGAACCCCACGGCGAACAGCGCCAGCGTGATGAAGGTATGGGCGCCGAGCCACAGCAGATTGAGCAGCGCCAGCGCCAAGGTCAACAGCATCAGCAGGCGATGAGCCCCCATCCGGTCACCGAGCCTGCCCAGGAACAAGCGGCCGGCAACGTTACCGACGCCGATCAAACCGATCAGCAAGTTGGCTTGAGTGGCGGAAATACCCAACTGTCGCGCGTAGGGGTTGATGTGCACCAGCGCGAGAAACAGTCCGACCGAGCCCAAGAAAATTGCCCCGAAGTACCACCAGAATCGCCCCGTACTCGCGGCTTCGAGCAAGCGCATGCCGTTGGCGGCCACATGACGCTGGGGGCTCGAAGCAGAAGGCACGAGACCATCCGGAAAAAGCCCCAACTCCTGCGGATGGCTCCTGACCAGCGAGGCCACCAACAGACCTGCAACAAGAATGGCCGCAGCAAAAATCTGCAGGGTCGACTCCCACGAAAAATACTCCATCAGCAGCCCCGCCGCCGACGGTCCGACAAAGGTCCCGACCCCGGTGCCCGCCAGCGCAATGCCCGACGCCTGGCTGCGGTTCTTGACGAACCAGCGCTGCACCGCTGTCACCGTCGGCACATACACCAGACCGACGCCCAACCCGACCAGTAGGCAGAAACACACCAGAAACCACGGCAAGGAGCCCGCGGCCAGGCTGCTGAGGAAAAACCCCAACGCCAGCAAAATTATGCCCGCACCGATCACCACCCGGGCCGAGATGCGATCCGCCAGGGAGCCCGAGAAGACTCCGACTGAGTAATAGATCAGGGCGGTCAGTGAAAACACCGATGCCACGGAAAAACGCCCCACCGCGAAGTTGGACTGGATCTGCGAAAAAAACGCCCCGAAGGAGTAGGCGCCACCGAAGATCAGTGCCAGCAGCACATGCGCCGCGAACACGACATACCATCCTGGGAATACCTTGGTGCTCATCACAGTCTGCTCTCGGATCCTGCTTAGGGTTGAGGGGCAACAGCCACTTCAGGTTCGGTCATGGCCGCCGCACACACTTGTATATACAGGAGCAAGCAACTTTGCGGCCAACCTGCATCCGAACGCATAAAAAACACCATAAAAAAACGTAACACGTTGAATTAGCTGTAAAAATATGAGCGCGCAGAGCCGCTCGGGTTTTCTCGGCCATTGCGTTCGAAGTTCTTTAGCCGCACGACGATACATTCAGTAACAGGCTGTCTAGGCTTGGGGCAACGGAGCCCGATGGGCGCAACTTCTTCCGTGGGACAAGTTGCCGCGCTACCAGGTTTAATCCAGACTGCCTCATCAATGGCTGATCCACTTATCGGGAAGGCAAACGTGGCCTATAAGTTCTCGCTCACATCCCGTATGACGCTGCTCATTTTCATCATGTGCGCCGTGCTCGTCGGTTCCGATATCTGGCGCAGTTTCACCGCGCGCACGGTTCAACTGAACGAGGTGACGATCGCCACCGCGAACCTTGCACGGGCGATGGCTCAACACGCCGACGACACGATCAGGGAAGTCGACCTGGTACTGAGCGGGGTTGTTGAGCGCGTCCAATACAACGGTACCACCCCACTAGTACTGGAGCGCTTGCACCAGCTCTTCAGCTTGCGGCTCAGCGAGCTCCCGCAACTCGATGGCCTCTATCTGTTCGACCGCAACGGCGAATTGATCGCCAGTTCATCACCAGGGCCTTTGCGCAGCTATAACAACTCTGATCGTGAATATTTCATCTTTCATCAAACGCATCCTGATCTAGGCCTGCATATAGCATCTCCGCTACGCAGTCGTTCTACTGGGAAGTGGACTATTCCCGTGTCCCGGCGCATTAACAATCCAGACGGCAGCTTTGCCGGGGTCGCCAGCGCCACGATCGATATCGATTTTTTCTCGCAGTTTTATAATCGCCTCGAGATCGGGCAAGAAGGGGCCGTTGCCCTGGAATTTGACTCAGGCGTCATGGCCGTCCGACGTCCATTCGAAGAGCGCCTGATCGGCGCAAACGTGACCAGCACCCGGCTTTTCCAGGAGCACAAACTACAACCGGAGGGCGGTACCTTTTCCATTGCCTCGGCTCAGGACGGCGTGGTTCGCCTCAACAGTTTCCGCAGCCTGCATGACTATCCACTGTTCGTCGCGGCAGCGCTCTCCAAGGATGAAAACCTCGCCGCCTGGTGGTCGGATACGCTCTGGCATGCCGCGGGTGTGGGTTTGCTGGTCTGCGTGCTGGTCATTTTCGGCCTGCGCCTGATTCGTCAGGTGAATCTGCAAAGCAAAACGGAAAAAGAGCTTGCCGCGAGCCTGGAGACCACGCGGGCGATTCTGGAGACAGCGGCCAACCCCATTATCACGGTCGATGGCAGCGGCAAAGTACGATCGATCAATCGTGCCGGCCAACGGGAGTTCGGCTACGACCCACAAGAGCTGATCGGACGCAATGTCAGGACGCTTGTCCCGGAGTCTCACCTCGCGGCGTACAACGATTACAGCGCACAGTTCTCGCAGCAGGGCTTCAATGAAACCGGTAGCAGCGTGGAGTTGGTGGGCTTGCGCAAGGATGGGTCGAGCTTTCCGCTCTACGCCTCCACCAGCTCAATGAAAGGCACCGACGAACGCTGCTTCGTTTGCGTCATGACCGATATCACCGAACAGAAGAAACACCGTAGCGATCTTGCCGCGACCCGTGACCATCTCCTGTTGGCGGCCGATATCGCCGAGCTCGGCATTTGGTCGTGGAACCTTTGCGACGGTACGTTGCATTGGAATGATCGTATGTGCGAGATCTATGGGTACTCACAGGCGTTGGCCGAGCAGGGTCTGAACTTCGAGCATTGGCGCTCGCGGTTTCACCCGGATGACCGGGATATCGTCATCGCGGCGCTCGACGCGGTGATCGCTGATCGCGAACAGCGCCTGCCATCGTTCCGGGTCGTACTGCCCGACGGGCGCGTACGTCACCTGGAAACACGAGTCCGTGTCGAACGCGATGCCAACGGTACACCGGCCCTCATGACGGGAATCAATCATGACGTGACAGCCCAGCATGAGATGGAAGTGAGCCTGCGCCATGCCAAGGAGCAGGCCGACGCGGCGAGTGCAGCCAAATCATCCTTCCTGGCGAACATGAGCCATGAAATCCGCACGCCCATGAACGCGGTATTGGGGATGCTGCACCTGGTGCAGTTCACGCCGCTGAACTTGCGTCAACGTGACTACGTGAGCAAGGCCCAAACAGCCGCCCAGTCGTTGCTCGGCCTGCTCAATGACATTCTCGACTATTCAAAAATCGAGGCGGGCAAACTGCAGCTGGACCTGCATCCCTTCGACTTCGAACCCTTGATGCAAGACCTGGGTGTCGTATTGGCCGGCAACCAGGGCCAGAAGGATATCGAAGTATTGTTCGATCTGGATCCGGACCTCCCCAATGGCCTGATCGGCGACAGCCTGCGCTTGCAGCAGGTCTTGATCAATCTCGCCGGCAATGCACTCAAATTCACCTTGAAGGGACAGGTCATCGTCAGTCTTGAACGCCTCGAGCGCAAGGATTCGGCGGTCCACGTTCGAATTGCCGTAACGGACAGCGGCATCGGCATGAGCGCCGAGCAGATAGAGCATATCTTCGAAGGCTTCAATCAGGCCGAAGCCTCGACCTCACGTCGCTTCGGCGGCTCGGGTCTGGGACTGGTCATCTGCAAGCGCCTGGTCAAGCTGATGGGCGGCGACCTACAGGTGCAAAGCCGTCCGGATGTGGGAAGCCGGTTCTGGTTCGATGTCTGGCTGAAGGTGGACACAGGCGCAACGGAAAGGACCGTGCCTCTGCCCGTCGACCATTCGATGCGGGTGCTGGTGGTCGACGACAACCCGATTGCCGCTGAGTTGCTGATGCGCACGGTGGCCGCCCTGGGCTGGCAGGCCGACCTCGTGTCCTCGGGTGTCGACGCCGTGAGCAGGATAAGTGAAGCCCTCCATGAGGGAGAGCGCTACGACGTGGTCCTGATGGATTGGCGCATGCCGGACTTGAATGGCATGAGCGCGGCCAAGTTGATTCGCGAGCTGAAAGGACGGGTACCGCCTCCCGTGGTCGTCATGATCACCGCCTACGGGCGCGAAGTACTCGCCGAGAGCCATGATCGAGGCGATGCACCTTTCGCCGGATTCATTACCAAGCCCGTGACGCCCAGGCAGTTGACCGAGGTCATTTTACGGGCGTTGCAAGGCAGCACCACACCGACTGAAACTCCGGCGTTCGAGCACAAGCCCTCAAGGCGCCTTGCGGGTCTCAGCTTCCTGGTGGTTGAAGACAACGCCTTGAACCGTCAGGTCATCGACGAACTGCTGAAATCGGAAGGGGCCAGCGTGCAATTGGCCGAAGGCGGTTTTGAGGGGGTCAGCTGCGTGACAACGGGAGGCAAGTCCTTCGATGCCGTGCTGATGGATGTGCAGATGCCTGATATCGATGGCTACGAAGCGACCCGCAGAATTCGAATCGACCCCCGCTTTGCCACGCTGCCCATCATTGCGATTACCGCCAATGCGTCCTCCGCCGATCGGCAAGCCTGCTTGCAAGCGGGCATGAACGGGCATGTCGGCAAACCGATCGACATCGAGAATCTGGTTTCGGTGTTGCGGGCACAACTGGAGGGAAAAGAGCCTGCGGCAACGGTCGCCGATTATCCGCTCACGGAACAAGACGAGCTCATTGAAGCGCGCGCTTCGATCATCGAGCGAATGGACGGAAACCTGAATTTGATCCGCAGTGTCCTGAAGATCTTTGGCGCGGAGACGGAAAAACAACTCGCGAACCTGGACGAGCAAATAGCGCAGAAAAACCGTGCGGGCGTTGCCAGTGTACTGCATGCCCTCAAAGGCAGTGCAGGAACCATAGGCGCCCTTGCGCTTTCAAGAAAAGCCGACCAGCTTGAGCAAGCGCTGGACGCTGGCGATGCCTCGACGTTCACTACCCCTCTCTACAATGGCTGTACGGTTGAGCTGCGGCAATTGCTGCAGGACTGCCTTGAGCAATTGACCCATGCCTTCGCCGAGCCCGCGGGTCCGATTGACCCGGCTGGAGACGCTTTACCCCTGACAGAATGGCGACAGCACTTGAACGAAATACTAACACTGCTGAATACTTCCAACTTGCAAGCCATCGCGGCGGCTGAAACATTATTGGCGCAAACGCCAGCGGAACGACTGGCCAGATTCAATCCATTCCTCAAACAGGTCAGGGCATTGGACTTTACGGCCGCGGCACTGAGTGCGTATGAAATGCTGGAGCAAGCCTGACCATGGAGCGAATTCTCGAGGATTGGCTACTGCATACCAACCGACGCCCCAAGATTCTGATTGCGGACGATCAGCCGACCAATATCCGGGTGCTGTACGAGTTGTTTTCCGAGCAGTGCGACATCTTCATGGCCACCAACGGCGAGCAGGCACTCAAGGTATGCCAGGCCGAATTGCCGGACCTGATTCTGCTCGACGTGGTGATGGAGGATATCGATGGTCATGAGGTGTGCCGTCGGCTCAAGGCCGACCCCTTGACCAGCACGATACCGATTATCTTCATTACCGCGCAGAACCAGGCCGCGGATGAGGTTATTGCGCTGGGGCTCGGGGCGGTCGACTTTATTATAAAACCCATCAACTCCGTTATCGTCCGCGCCCGGGTCCAAACGCACCTGACCTTGAAGTTGCAGGGTGATCTGTTGCGAGCGCATGCCTTGCTCGATGGTTTGACCGGCGTGGGCAATCGACGCAAGTTCGATGACGATTTGCTCACCAATTGGCGCCAATGCTTGCGCGACCAGACCCCCATCTCCCTCATTTTGCTGGATATCGATTACTTCAAGCACTACAACGACCGTTATGGCCATCAGAACGGCGATAGTTGCCTGAAGTTGGTCGCCAAAACGCTTTCCGAGTCGCTCAGACGGCCCCATGACAAGGTCGCGAGGTATGGCGGTGAGGAGTTCGCCTGCATTTTGCCGAAAACCAAACGGGAAGACGCGGTCAAGATCGCCGAGAGCATGCTCGCGCGTATTCGGGCGTTGGCTATCGAGCATCTCGGATCGGACGTGGATCGCGTAGTCACGACCTCCCTGGGTGTCGCGACGCTGCTACCCACCTTCAGTAACGCTCCCGAAGCCCTGTTGGCGGCCGCGGACATACAGCTTTATGAAGCCAAACGTGGCGGGCGGGCACGGGTTTGTAGCGCCGCTGAGGAGTGATGGACAATTGACGGGCCATCGTCGAACACGCCTTCGGCCATCCTGTTTCAGCAAATAAATGCCCCGACTTGTCGGGGCATTTGTTTTTTTACATGGCGTTTTGCTTTGATTGAACTACCTTCAGATCAAGAGCAATCCATATCGGCTTGAGTTTTCCACGTTTTGTTCAACGATCAAGTAGCGGCTTAGTCAGAGCAGCGCCTGATGCTTGATCGTGCGCGGTACCCAGGAGTATTGCTGGAACCCTTAGTAGTTTGGCGGCCGACTTGGAACAACCCAGTCAGCTCACAGACAGCCCGTTCGGCGAGGATGTACCTATGATGACTGATCGTACCGTGCCCACTCTCAAAACTATTATGCAGGGTCTGTTGTGGATGGGCCTTGGAATGGACGTCGCGCAGGCCGCCACGGGCAATTGCTCGCAATTGGCCGGTTTGCCCAGCGTGTTCGAGGTCGGCCAGGGACTTCAGGATGAACTGCGCATGCCGGTTCCGATTACCCAACTGGCCGTCGGCGACCCCAAAATTGCCGACGTGCAAACCAGCGGCAGTAGTGCCTTTATCCTCACCGGCGTCGCTCCGGGAACCACCAGCCTGATGGTCTGGACCGGCTGCTCGCCGACACCGCGCCAAAGTATGGTGTTCGTCAGGGGCAAGGCCACGTCGGCACTGACCAACCTGTCGGCAGTGCCTTCCGAAGACCCGTTGCTGCCAAGCCAGGTGCAAACCGATATTCGCTTTGTCGAAGTCAGCCGGACCAAATTGAAAGAAGCCAGCACGTCGATCTTCGGCAAAAGCGGCAATTTCCTGTTCGGCTCGCCGGGCACTGTGCCCGGAGTGACCGTGACTCCCGGTCGCATTGGTAGTCTGGCGCCAGCCATCCCGCTGAATAACGGTAGTTTCAATATCGGCTTTGGCGGTGGCAACGTGCTGGGGATGATCAATGCCCTGGAAGGCAGTGGCTTTGCCTACACCCTGGCACGGCCAAGCCTGGTGGCCCTCAGCGGCCAGAGCGCGAGCTTCCTGGCCGGTGGTGAAGTACCGATTCCGGTGCCCAGCTCAGGCAGCAACAGCATTTCCATCGAGTACAAGGAATTCGGTGTCCGCCTGACCCTGACCCCGACCATCGTTGGGAAAAATCGCATTGCCCTGAAGGTGGCCCCCGAGGTCAGCGAACTGGACTTCACCAATGCCGTGCAGATCGCTGGCACCGTTGTCCCGGCGCTGACCGTGCGACGTACTGACACCAGCATTTCCCTGGCCGATGGCGAAAGCTTCGTCATCAGTGGCCTGATCAGCACCAACAACAGCTCCCAGGTGAACAAGTTTCCGGGGTTGGGCGATATCCCGGTGCTAGGCGCGTTCTTTCGCAATAACACCATCAACCGTGAAGAACGCGAACTGCTGATGATCGTTACCCCGCACCTGGTTCAGCCACTGGCCGTCAACGCCCAACTGCCGTCATTGCCTGGCGAGCAGCTGCGCAATTACGACCCGAACTTCTACCGCATGTACTTCCTCGATGGCGGCGACTTCGACAATCGCACGGGACTCTCGCAATAAGTCCGAGCCCGAACCCAGAGGACACGCAATGAAAGCGCTCATAGCAATAGCGGCGACAGTACTGCTCGCAGGTTGTGCCAGTAATGGCCTGTCCTCGCGACCGGGTAGCTGCCCAAGTCCCAGTTCGGATCAGCAGTTGAGCCTGAACCTGGCCGACGACATGACCAACGATGGCCGTTTGTATGCCAGCCTGGCGAACCTGGAAGGGCTACCCGACAACCTGGTCCAGGTTCGCCTGCGCAAGGCGCGGATACTGCGCCTGCTCGGGCGTAACGACGCCGAACCCTTGTACCAAGGCCTGCTCGGCACTTGTCTGGCCGCTGAAGGCGAACATGGCCTGGGCCAGTTGGCCGCGGCCAGGAATGATAACGCGACCGCCATGAATCACCTTGAGCGGGCAAAGCAGATGGCTCCCACCGACGAAAAAATTCGTAATGACCTGGGGGTTGTCTATCTCAATCAGCAGCGGATCAATGAAGCGCGTTTCGAGTTTCTGACCGCCATGGAACTCAAGCAGTCCGATTCACTGGCTGCCCTGAATATGGTGACCCTGCTGATCTATCAAGATAACTGGAAGCAGGCTGCCGAACTGGCGAACCGCGCCGGCCTGAGTCCAAGACAAGTCACAGACGCGCAATCGCGCGCGGCAAAACTCAAGGCCCCAGGCAAAAACGTGGTGGCGACCAAGGGCAGTCGCGCGGCGGAGGTAGTCGATGCCTCCCCCAGCGCAACCAAGTAAACAATACGAGGTGTCGATATGAATACCAAGAGGCTGTTGATAGTGTCCATGGCTTGCCTGTCCACGACCGCCTGGGCGATTGAGCCGGGGCCCTCCTCGGCACCGCAGCAAGGTACGGAACAGTGGTTGCAGCTACAGATTCGTGGCGTGGTGGCCTCGCCCAGACTGCAAAGCGTTTCGGCCACCGAACGCGATCTGGCTATGCAGCGCTGGCTGAATAGCTTCACCTACCCGATTCCCGAGCATTTTGATCAAAAGGCATCGGGAAACATGAGCAGCAAATGAGCCACCTCAGTGGCTGACTTGCGCTTGGCTCACGGTGTCCCGAAGACTTTGAGCACCCCAATCATGGCCGGGCCGATTGCGATCAAAAAGAAGCTCGGCCACAGACAGAAAATCAGTGGGAAGATCAGCTTGGTACCGATTTTCGCACCCATTTCTTCGGCTGCCTGCGTACGCCGGTCACGGAACTCATCGGCATAGATGCGCAGGGTATCGGCCACGCTGGTGCCGAAGCGGATGCTCTGCCCCAACAGACTGACCAAGCCTTGCACATCTTCCAGCCCGGTGCGCACGGCCAGTTGCTTCAGCGCCTCGGTACTGCTGATGCCGGCACGGATTTGCGCATTGACCAGTGCCAGCTCCTCAGCCAGCTCGACCTGACTGACCGACATCTCTTCAGCCACCCGCTCGATGGTCGTCGGCAAGGCCAGACCCGACTCCACGCAGACCACCATCAGGTCCAGCGCATCCGGAAAGGCCGCCCGCAGCCGACCTTGTCGCAGCTGCTTGCGCTTGCTGACATACAGTCCGGGCGTCAACCAACCGATACCCGCTACCAGGATCAACAGCAGCATGCCCGGGGCCAGGGAAAGCCTGGGAATCAGTGGTAACACCAGCAACGCAAGTCCGACCAATATCAGCGGCAGCAGCAAGCGCACCGCCCAGTACATCTGCACCGCCGAAGACGAACGGTACCCCGCGTGTATCAACAGGAGCTGGGTTGCGGACGCCTGAGCGGCTTCGGTTGAACCGAACCGCTGACCGACCCGCTCCAGCAACAGTTGCAAATTACCTGGCGCATCCGGTCCCGCCGCGCTGCCAAAATGCCCCCGCTTGATCAGCGCAAGACGCCGCCGCATCGGATCCTGAAGGCCCAGCAGCAATAGCATCAGGGTAACCACCGCCAGCACCGCACTCAAACCGATCACACTGACGAACAACAGGCGTGCCAGCGCCTCATTACTCGTCACCCGACTGAACAACCCGAGTATATAGTCCATGACCTGCACCTCCGCGTAGCGAAAACTGCTTAAACCTGAATCCGGATGATTTTGCGGATCCAGAGAATCCCGACCAACATGGCGCAAAAAGCCCCGATGATCAGCTTATGGCCGAGCGGATCATTGGTCAGTACCGGCAGGTAGCTAGGGGTCGTGACCAGGATCGCTATTGCCAGTACAAAAGGAATGGACACCAGCACCCAGGCCGACATGCGTCCTTCAGCCGACAAGGTCTTGACCTTGCGCTGAAAGCGGAAGCGCCCGCGGATCAACCGACTCAAGCGCTCCAGCACCTCGGTCAGATTACCGCCGGTCTCGCGATGAATGAGGATCGACGTCACCAGCATCATCACCGTCATGCTCGGCATACGTTCCAACAGACCAAGCATGGCCCGGCGGACATCATTGCCATAGTTGATATCGGCGAAGGTCAGGCCAAACTCATAAGCCACCGGCCCCTTGTGCTCTTCGGCTACCAAACGCAGGGTTTCGTTGAAGGGATGCCCGGCGCGCAGCGCCCGGCAAATGGCATCCAGCGCATCCGGCAAGTCCTCTTCGAACGCGGCAAACCGTTTGTTACGGTCACGGAGGATTTTCAGCAGCGGCAGCCAGGCCACCACAAATCCCACCGCCAGTGCTATCCACCAGGGTGACGAAAACAACCAGACCAGGGTGGCGGTCCCTCCGCCCATGGCGATTCCGAGAAACAGCACCCGATAGGCCCGATACTCATGGCCGGACTGCTCGATCAGCTGGGTCAGATTCGCCATGAATGGCAGTTGCTCAAGCCTGGCCTCCAGTGGCGACAAGCGTGTCAGGTATTTCTGCCGCAGCACGGTCTGCATATTCGGCAGATTGTTGGCTTTCTCCAGCACGTGCAGGCGGCCGCGAATGCGCTTGCGCATCTTGCCCGCCTCACCGAACACCGGCACCGTCACGCCCTGGGCCAAGAGGAAGACGGCGATAAACACCATACCGAGAAAGATCAGAATGAATTCACCCGATACAGCGTTCATGACTGCCGTCCCTCCATCCATTCAGGCCTGAACAGGTCGAGCGGCAACTCGATGCCCCGCTTGGCCAGCACATCGCGAAAGGCCGGGATCATGCCGCTGGGCCGATAATCGCCGAGGACTTCGCCCTGTTCGCCCATGCCACTGCGGGCAAAGGAAAATATTTCGGTCATGGTAATGATCTCGCCTTCCATACCGTTGATCTCCTGCACGCTGACCAGGCGCCGCTTGCCATCCTCCTGACGCTCCAGCTGGATCACCACATCAATGGCCGAAGCAATCTGCTGACGCATGGCCTTGATCGGGAAGGTGGCGCCAGTCATCGACACCATGTTCTCGATTCGTCCCAACGCATCGCGCGCGGTATTGGCGTGGATCGTGGTCAACGAGCCATCGTGGCCGGTATTCATGGCCGTCAGCATGTCCAGCGCCTCGGCACCACGCACTTCGCCGATCACAATGCGGTCCGGGCGCATCCGCAGACTGTTGCGCACCAATTCGCGCTGGCTTACCTCGCCACGCCCCTCGATATTCGAAGGCCGGGTTTCCAGACGCACCACATGGGGTTGCTGCAGTTGCAGTTCGGCCGAATCTTCAATGGTGACGATCCGCTCGTTTTGCGGAATAAAACTGGACAGCACATTGAGCATGGTGGTCTTGCCGCTGCCGGTACCACCGGAGATCAATACGTTCAAGCGGCCACGCACAATCGCCTTGAGCAGCAACGCAATGGCCGGGGTCAAGGTCCCCACCTGGATCAGGCTGTCAGTGTTGAGCAGGTCCACGGCAAAGCGGCGAATCGACATGCTCGGGCCGTCGATGGCCAGCGGCGGGATAATCGCGTTGACCCGCGAACCATCCTTGAGCCGGGCATCCACCAATGGCGAGGACTCGTCGATACGCCGCCCCAGGCTGGAAACAATGCGGTCGATGATGTTCAGCAAATGCTGATCGTCGCGAAAGCGCACATCGGTCCGCTGCAACTTGCCGAAGCGCTCGACATAGACCGAGGCATGGCCGTTGACCAGGATATCGGACACGCTGTGATCCGCCAGCAGCGGCTCCAGCGGGCCAAGACCAAGCACCTCGTCGGTAATCTGCTTGATGATCAACTGGCGACTGACCGAACTCACCGGTGCTGAATGCTCATCCAGCAGACGCTGGCAAATATCACGAATCTGCCGTGTCGCTTCGGCCTGCTCAAGCGAGTCGAGCAAGGACAGGTCCATGACTTTAAGCAATTGCTGATAGATCTTTTCTCGCCACTCGGCCTCCACCGGGGTGACCTGACTCTTGGTCTCATAAAGAATATCCGGCGCTGCACGCTCCCACGCCATCAACTCCTCAGCGGGATCCAGCGGGTCGTCGCCCTGCTGTCCCACCAACGATACGGTGGGTTTGCCGGACTGTTTGCGCAAGCGGTTACGAAAGTCGCTGATCATGGCTTATCCCCTGAAAAAACGGTTGAAGGCGCGTTTGAGCAGGCCGTTGTTCCCGGTCATCCGGTTACCGGCCAACTGCTCGGTCATCTCGCGCACGGCGACGGTGATCGACGCCCGCGGTGCTTGTAGCCCCAAGGGCACGCCAGAGTTCTGGCTCTGGCTGACCAGGTTGAAGTCGTTGGGCAAATGCAACAGGTTCGCGCAGCGCAGCGCCTCGCCGATATCCTTGAGACTGATAGCTGCCGCCTTGTCGTAGCGATTGACCACCACCTGCAATTGATCGCCACGCACACCCAGGTCTTCGCGAAGAATCCGCATCAGGGAACTGGCATCACGAAGATGGCTGACACTCTGTTGCACCACGACATAGACCCGATCCGCCTGCTCCAGCACGGAGCTGGTCAGGTGGTCGATCTGACGCGGCAGGTCGACCACCACCCAGTCATAGCTTGAGCGGGCCAACTGCAACAAGGTATCGAGTTGTTCGGACTGGGCATCCTGCGGCAGGTACAGCTCGCCGGCCCGGCCACCGAGTACATGCAAGGTCGGGCTGAAGTGGCTGCAAAATCCGCGTAATGCGACCCCGTCCATCTCCTCGACCTGCTGCAACACCTCCAGATGGCTATGCGACTGCGCCACATCCAGGTAATGCGTCACGCTGCCAAATTGCAGGTCCATATCCAGCAACAGGGTATTGCCGCCCTTGACGCTGAGCTGGTGGGCCAGGTTGCAAGCCAGCAAGGTAGCGCCGGAGCCGCCCTTGGCGCTCATCACGGCGACCAGTTTGCCTTCTACCCCACTGCTGACCCGGACCTCCATGACCAGACGATTCAAGGCGGCCATCAATTCCGTCTCGACGATCGGCTCCGGCAAGACATCACGAGCGCCGGCCTGCATCGCCAGGCGCATGCCTTCCTGATCACTCAGCTGGCCGCACACCAACAGCGGTGGACGCTCATGGGGCGGACGCTGTAACAGTGCCGCCAGTTCCTCGCGCCACAGGTGGCTGACGCGCACCAGCAACAGATCGGGCATCCGCTCCAGACCATAGAGTGGGTCGACATGCCCATTGCTCACCAGGCGAGTGCTCACTTCCACACTCGGTACGCGTTGGCAAACGCTTTGCAGATTACCTAACGCCGTGGCATCACGGCTGCTGATCAGCAATCGCAACCCGGGTTTGCCGGTCGCAATGGTTAACGGAGTTTCCTTTATATTCAGCATGGAGTGACCTCCCCTGATTCGGAATGATGCCCAAGGGCTTCGCGTGGCAAGGTCGCCCTGAAGGTGGGCAAGGTAATCGGTACGCCAAACCCGGGAATGAATAAATTGAACACGTAGCCATGCAGACTCAGCTGGACATAACGGATGGCACGAAATCCAGTAGTGCTGGTGGTGTCGGTGGGATTGGCCACCAGCGCACCGTTAGTGTCCAGATAGATCAGCGTCAGGTTGCCGGTGCCCAGATTGCTGATCAACTGGCTGGTGCCCGTATTGCCCGCAGCATTGAAGATCGCCCGCTGCAACACGATCGGATCGCTGATATTGCACACCGCCGCCAGGCGTGCGCCGCGCCGCACGGATTCATCCAGGGTATTCACCGTGAAGTACAGGCGGCCCATTTCCAGCACGCCGAACAGCAGAATGAACACCAGCAAGCCGATGAAGGCGAACTCCACCGCATACACCCCGCGCATCTGTTTGCGATTCATCACAGCACCCTCATGACAGTCGTGGCGACCAGCGGAATACTCAGCGCAATCGGAGTGGGGAACAGTCCTCTAATCGAGCCGGTACAATTGCCTGCGCCGATCACCGGGCAGAAGGTATAGGTAATGGTGACCTGCACATGGTCGGTGCCCAACGCGGAGACCGTCACATTTGCGGTCGTCAACCCCGACACCACGGCGGTCCCGGTGTTGGCCGGCACGCCATAGACCGCCACGTTTTTCGTATTGGTCTGCAACGTACTGCTCAGGGCGACAGTGCCGAGCGTCGAGTTCCAGGCCTGGCTGGCCACGTAGCGGCCGGCATCGCGGCTGGCCTGTAACAGGGTGTTGTACTGAAACAGCATTCGGCCAAACTCACCGAGGGCCAGCAACAGCAGCAACAGCAACGGCAGCACCAGAGTGAATTCCACCAAGGCCACTCCTTGTTGGCCCCTTGGTTGTTTAAACGCATGAAGTCCCATGACGCCCCCTACGAGTCGTTGCTCGGAGTACCGCTGCCATTGATATAGGTTTTGTAGAGCTGAATGATCTGCGGGCCGGAATCACCGGAAGGGTTGGGTCCCGGCACATTGTCGCCTTCACACTCCCGCACGAACTGCCCGAAGATCTCCGAGGTACTCCCCGTGCCACCGGCCGGCTGCACCACGAAATAGCAGCCAAAACCCAGAACCGGAATCGAGGTGGCACCATTGTTCTGCCCAGTGCAGTCGCCAATCACGACTTTCAGCATCCGTCGTTCGAAGACCCCACCGCTCTGGCAACCCGTGCCTGAGCCGGCAACACACCCGGCGGAACTCGCCAGCCAGTCGTTGTAGCCCAGGAGTGCCGTACCGCCAGCGGAGAGATTGCCGTTACTCGACGTGACCGGCTGGCCGTTGTACTCCGCCCGATTGCTTGAACTGTTCCAGGTGATCGCGGGCGTGCTGTAGCTAACGACCAGGTCTGGCGGATACTGCGCGGCACTGACCCCTCCGGAGTACTGGCCGAAGCGGGTATTCAAACCCTGGTCCGTCGGGCCGACTTTGTTGCCCGGCGAGGTCGTGACACTTTTCCCGACACTGGGACACTCCAAGCCGCCTCCGGCCAGGTCAGTCCTGACCGAACTGCCGCCCGAACCAAAATCGAGCAGTTGAAAGTTGCCTGGGCCAATCGCGGACGTGCTGCCCGAGCCCGTTTTCAAATCCTGCAGATCGCCAAAGTGATAGCCCCAGAACAAACCGGTACTCGGGTTGTATTGAGTCGGGTTGCCACAGACCATCAGCGGCGCGAGATCGCAGGGGCTGGTGGGGCTGGGTCCAGCGGTGGCCATCGCCGCCACCGCCTTGTTGCCCAGACCGCCAGCGCCCAATAACTGGGCGAAGTTCCAGAAAAAACCGCTCAGGCGATAGTTCGGTACCGTTACCCGAACATAAGTGGCATTCGCCGGCCCTGGATAGGAGAACGGCCCGTAGACGCTGTTGGCCAGTTCCACCACCGCGAAGGTGCCCGCGCTGCCGCCGATGGCCGTAGCCAATTCGCTGTTGCCGGTGGCACTGGCATTCAGCGTCAACGTATTCAGCGCGGCAGTGCGCGTGGTGCTGGCAATGCCAATACCGCCGGTGATCTGACTCAGGGTTTTGGCGCCACTCAGGGCTGCGGCGTCCACCGCATTTTGCAGACGGGTCTTGTTCAGCAGCAGGTGGCCGCCGTCCAGCGCCAATGCCGCCATAATGCCGATCGCCGCCAACGCGATCACCATCAGTACGGTCACCGATCCCCGCTGGCGCCTTGGCATTACCGAAAACGGCGGTTGAATTCGAGGACACATCATCAATCCCTCACTTGCCGATACTATCGCCTGGGTGTCAGGCACCTATTACGTTCTGTCAGTGCACATTGACTACATGAGCTTCAAGGCCACGGATAATGGTGATAGCACCGCCGCCAACACTGCTACGGTGCACCACGCGTCTTGGCGTCGTTTCGGTAGCCATCGCGATGGCCTGTGCAACAGGCGCGACGGTCGCCGGCTTTTTCTCGGTGTTCAGTGGATTGCGCAGGGCCAGTTGCAACTTCCCTTCGGTCTGCGCCGTGACCAGGGCCTCCGCCTCGGCGGCGGTCATTTCCAGTGTCACAGCACGCACCACCACCGGCTGCGTCTTGTCGGTGCCTGCGGTCTGATCCACCGCCAACACGCGCAAGTTTTCGAGGATGGTCCTGGACACGGCATTGTTGCCGTTGCCATCCGCGTGCTTGGTTGCCAGCACATCGACCCGGTTACCTGGCAACAGGAACCCGCCGACACCAACCACATCGTCCACCCGTACCGAAATGGCGCGTTTGTCGGGTGCAATCAGCGAGGCCAAGGTGCTGCCCCCCAGGTGTTCGCTCAGTCGTGCACCGCGCACGATGTCACCACGCAGAATGTCGAACGTGGCGATCTTGCCCACGGCTTTGTCGCTGGAATCGAAGGCATCGTCCGGGATCGTATCCATGGGCATGCGTATGGTCGTGACCTGTTGGGCCTCGACCATCTGCCCGAAAGGAATCTCGACCGTGGCGACGACCACGCTGCGAAGGTGATCATCCGGGCTGGCATTGAGCCGTGCGCTCAGCCAGGAGTTGGCCATCCAGGCGGCACCCAGGCCCATGACCAGGGAAATGCTAATCAGGGTGACAGTACGAGAGCTCATATCTGTATCTCCTACTCAAAGAAAGTCGAGCTGGACGAAGTAGTTGCGCCAGGCCCATTCCAGTTCCTGCGGCGACAGTGGCCCGAAACCGCCCTGGTAACGCTGGCGATCAAGCGCCATGCTGAGGAGATCACGGGGATGGCAAGGCACCAGGGGCATGCCTTCAATGGCGTAAAGTTTCTGCAGCGCATAGCGCACCAGCGTCGGGTCATAGCGAATGCCCAGGCGCTCGGACTCCTGTTGCCAGATCCGTTCGTACTCATCGGGCCTCAGGTAACCGAATTGCAGCTTGTAACCAATCCGCCGCAGGAACGCCTCATCAGCCAACTCCAGGGGATTGAGGTTGGTGGAGAACACCAGAATCAGATCGAACGGCAGTTCGCAATGGCGCCCACCGCCCAGGTTGAGGAAGTCGCGCTTCTCCTCCATCGGGACGATCCAGCGATTCAACAACTCGGCGGGTGCCATGCGCTGGCGGCCCATGTCGTCGATGATGAACAGACCATTGCTGGCCTTGAGCTGCAAGGCGGCCTGGTACTGACGGGTGAAGGGGTCATAACGTACGTCCAGCTGCTCCATGCTCAACTCACCGCCGGTGATGACGATCGGGCGTTTGCAGCGAAGCAGGCGACGATCGATCCCTTCGTTGAGCATCAGATTGTTCGGTTGACTGTCGTCATCCAGACGCTGATGCACCTGGGGGTCATAGATCTCGATCACCGACTCATTGATCACGATGGCCTGGGGCACCCAGATGGCCTCGGCAAACAGGCGAATCAAGCGACTGCTGACATAGGTCTTGCCGGTACCCGCGGGGCCATAAATCATGATCGCGCGCCCGGAGTTCAGCGCCACGCCCAGTTGATCAAGCATCCCCTCAGAGAGCACCACGCCGGTCAGCGCCGTGCGCATATCGTGAGCATTGATGTGTCCGTGGTGAATGGTCTGCACCTTGAGCAGGGAACGGTAGGTACTCACCGGGAACGGTGCCGCACCGATATAGCCGCTGCGCGACAGGGCATCGCGGGCGGCACCGCGACCACGTTCAGTCAGGCCATAACGCAGCGCTTGCCCGCCCGTTTGCGCGCCCAACTGGCCCAGTACCTCGACCCGGCCATCCTTGCGTAGAAACGCCAGGACCTCTTCCATGACGGCACCGGTCAGCGCCAGGCGTTCTACCAGCCGCGACATGTCCAGCACGCCAGCGTCGTACAAGTGCTTGCACACCAACTCGCCGAGAAAACTATCCGTCAAACCCGTCTCGCTGATAGTGCACGGCTGGGGGGCCAGTCGCTGCACCGCTTCTCGCTCACTGTGGTAGGCATCACTCTCGACGACGTGCATGACTAACCTCCCAACCCATTGGCAAAGAGTTGCCAATGAACGGTGTTTAAAGTACCGAGCAAAATGGCAATCGAATAAGGGAACGGCTTGCCGGCCACTTCATCCGAAGTCGGCGCCAGGTAGGCCTGCGCCCTCAGAATCAGCCAATAGCGCCCCAGGGTCTTAAACAATTGACCGCGGACCAGCACTATCAGAAAACCGCACATGCCACCGGCGATCAGGCTGAATAACGCAGCCCATATCGCGTAATGGAACGGTAAAAAACTACCAACCACTGCCATCAGTTTGACATCACCGGCAGCCATGCCACCGAGAGCGTACATGGGCACAAACAGGGCAAAACAGATCAAGATGCCTAACAGGCCGTCTCCCAATCCGCTGACCCCCCCTGAATACATCTGACCGACCAATCCCAAGGCAAGTCCCAACAGGACCAACGTGTTGGGAATACGGTGGTGCAGCAGATCGCTCACCACCGCCACGCCCAGCAGTCCTATCAGCAAAACAGTCGAAACCAGCATTTCCATGGACATGGGGCTTCTCCCTACGGGGGATTAATCGTCAGCACGCAACGTTGTTATTAACGATTTGGCACAGTGCCGTGATCTTGGTATTCACGTTGCCGCCAAGTAGTGTGAACGCGACTGCAACAGCGACGGTAATCAACCCACCCGCCACCGCGTACTCCACAATGGTCAGGCCATCTTCATCTTTGGCGAACTTGCGTAACGAAGTTCTCATTGTTTGCAGCGTCATTTTACTCACCCTCAACAGCGGTCAATCCGCGCAGAACATAGGTTGATAAAGACAACGCGAAGCCCATTAAGAAAGTTTCCCGGCAGCCTCATCGGCAAAGATAAAAGCAACCACCTGCTCCATGGGCATCGCCATGTCACCCAGCGGGAATGGCCTATCAGCAGGCAGCACCTTTGACCGCGGCACACAGCGCTGTGATTTGGGTATTCACCGCGCCGCCCAGCTTCACGAATATTGCGGCGACAGCCACCGTAATTAACCCACCCGCCACCGCGTATTCCACAATGGTCAGGCCATCTTCATCTTTGGCGAACTTCAGGACCGAAGTTTTGATTGTTTGCAGAGTCATTTTGTACACCTCATTTTCGCTAGTTGTTCTTTCGGGGGAAGCAGTTCTTTTTGCACTGCTTGTGGCTACCTTAGTCAGGGCACCGCCAACAGGGTTAGGAGGATTTTGCGTATCGCTAGGACTTTTTTGCAGGCATGGCCAACGAGTGGGTTATTGGCTTCTGCAGAAAGGAAAGGAAAGATTAAAAACAAGAAATGATTCGCAAATAGCGCTTCGTTGATTCACAAGCGACGAACGGTAAATCCCGAGTACAGCGCCAACACGCCAATAAACAACTGCCCGGCCCCGGCCTCCGAGCAAAACATAGAGCATATAGAACTAAATTCAGACTTTATTATCATGATTTAGTCTGAAAAGTGATATCAAATTGGCAATACTCCTCAGTGGATGGCGGCACGCACCTCAGAGACCCGCACATGACGTCTAACGTGACCAGGAAACCATCACTACTCTGGTTCGATCGGACCCACGATCGCTCCACAAGCGAACTCATCACGCAGTTTGAGCACGCCTGCGACTGCAAACTGGCAAAAGAATCGGTGTTCTCCAGCCAAGTGCAAGCCGACATGATCTGCATTCATTTCGATCGCCCTGACACACCGGGCCTGAGGATGTTGCTGGAGATCAAACGCACCGCGCCCACGATCCCGATCACCATGTTCACCGTGCAGCACTCCGAAGAACTGGCTGTATGGGCGATGCGTTCCAGCGTCTGGGAATACCTGGTGCTGCCCCTTTCAGCCGCCGAGAAGGGTCGCTACCTGGCGGCTGTAGCCCAGCTCCACACGCTGCGCCGGCATGTCAAAGACCAGCGCAAGACCGCGCAGATCGACCATTCCCCAACGCTGCCGGGCAGTATCCGGATGACGCCGGACCACCAGAAACACCAGGCGCTCAGCAATGTACTGCTGTATATCGACCAGCATTTTCAGGACAGCATCGACCAGAAAGAACTGGCCAAGCGCTGCGGCATGACCACCTTTCGCTTCAGCCGCCTGTTCAAGGAAGCCTACGGATTCGGCTTCACCGACTACATTTTGAACAAGCGCATGAACTTCGCCAAGGAACTGCTCGACAACAGCCAGATGCCCATTACCAGCATCGGCTATGAGGCCGGCTTCAAGGATCCGTCCTACTTCGCCCGCGCCTTCAAGCAGTTCGCCAACTGCACCCCCAGCGAATACCGTCTGACGCACCAGCACCGAGTGCCTGTAGTCGCAGAACCGATGCAAGACAATGCGACCATTGAAATGCTCGAGAACCTGGTTCAGAGTCTCGGCGGCTGAGACGTTTGCGATTCCTGGACACCGGCGAGGCCTTAGCCAACGGATAACCTCACGGCTGGGTCAGAACCCGCCGCGGTTCACTACACTGGGCAGGTCATTCAGTCAGTCGGCTGCATGAGCTGAACGAGGCGTGGATCAGGTGGCGGGATATGCCGGTCACCCATTCCACCTTGCTCCGTCAAACCTTGAAATGGCTGACCATCATCTGCAACTGGTTGCCCAAGCGTGCCAGCTCGACGCTGGAGGCGGCGGTTTCGTCGCTGGCGGCAGCGGTCTGCTCGGAAATGTCGCGCACGTTGATGATGCTGCGGCTGATCTCGTCGGCGACGGTGCTTTGTTGCTCGGCGGCGGCGGCGATCTGCTGATTCATCGACTGGATGTCAGACACCGTGCGGGTGATATTCCCCAGTGATACACCGGCCTTGCGCGTCAGCGCGACGCTGTTATCGGTCAGGCTACGGCTGTTGCTCATGACGTTGGCCACCTGTTGGGTACCACTCTGCAAGCCGGCGACCAGCCCTTCGATTTCCTCGGTGGACTTCTGGGTGCGCTGGGCCAGGCTGCGCACTTCGTCGGCGACCACGGCGAAACCACGACCGGCCTCACCGGCGCGGGCAGCTTCGATGGCGGCATTGAGCGCCAACAGGTTGGTCTGCTCGGCCACGGCCTTGATCACGTCCATGACGCTACCGATCTTGTTGCTTTCCTGCTGCAAGAGGGTCATGGCCTCGGTGGAACGCAGTACTTCCGCCGCCAGGCGCTCGATCTGCGTGATGGCCTCGGCCACCACCTGGTCACCTTCACGGGCTTGGCCGTCAGCTTCTGCAGCGGCTTGCGAGGCCTGTTCGGCGTTGCGCGCGACGGCCTGCACGGTGGTGCTCATTTCGTGCATGGCGGTGGCGACCTGATCGGTCTCGACCTTCTGACTGTTAACCCCGATGCTGGTCTGTTCGGTCACGGCCGACAGTTCCTCGGCGGCACTGGCGATCTGCGTGACACCATCGCGAATACCACTGATCAGGTTGCGCAGGGTCTCGCCCATGAGCTGGATGCCTTGTTGCAGCGTGCCCAGTTCATCACGGCGAGTGACCACCTGGTTGTGCGTGAGGTCGCCACCGGCAATGCGTTCGACGACGCCGAGGGTTTCGCGAATCGGTCCGGTAATCTGGCGAGTGATGATGACGGCGGCCAGAATGCCGAACAGCAAGCTCAACAGGGTGCTGCCCAATTGCAGCATGCGCGTCTGGGTCACTTCGCTATTACGGCTGTCCACCTGCCCCTGGTAAAGGGCGTCACTGCGAGCCGATATCTCGGCCACTTGATCGGCCAGCTCCTTGCCCGTCAGGGTGACGACATCGCTGGCCGTTTTGTAGGCCAGAAAGGCGGTTCGGTAGTTGCCCAGGGCGGTTGCCAGCTGACGCAAAGCATCCGGTTGGGGCGAGCCGAAATGTTCGCCAAGCTGTTTCAGGCTATCCATGGTTTCATTTAATTGGTTGATGGCCTTGTGCTCGGCATCCGGGGTGCCATCGGCAATGTAACCGCGAACTTCGAAACGGCTCAGCAGGAACTGCTCCTTGGTTTGGGTGATGGCCTGGAAGCGTTCGATACGGTCCGCGTCGCCTGGGGGCATTTGCAGCACGCCACTACGGACCGCCTCGATCAACTTCAAGGCCGTCGCACCACTGTCGCTGAAGGTTTGTCGGGCACTATTGCGAGCACGATAGGCGTCATGCATTTTATTCAGCGACTGCTGGAATTTGCCGATGATGACCGCCTGCTCTGCGAGCAGCTTTACAAACTCCGGGTTCTTGAACGTCTGGGTCAGTTTTTGATCCTGGGCGCTGAAGGCGTCCAGGGCGACCTGCACGTTCTGTGCAACCGTTTCATCGCCATTGCTCAGCATGTACTGCAGGCGAGCCGCGCGTACTTTGGTCAACAACGAATCTAACAAGGTGACGTCGCCCATCCGATCACTGCGCCAAATCAACTTGTCCAGGCTGGTCCAGCCGGTCAGGGCAAGGACCGTGGTCAGTGCCAATACCAGGCCGAAGCCCAGAGCCAGCTTGAGGTTGACGCTAATATTGCCGAACCATTTATTCATTCAATCCCCCACAAAGCATTCTGTTTTTGGTTTTCGGGTAACAGGGAAGCTGTTCCCGGGGACCACTGGTGTTTTTTCCATGGCAGGTACAGGCGCGATATTGCTTCGCAGAAACCTTTCTGTTGGTTTTTTTGATGTTATCCACATCTGTTTGGTGGCGATAAGAGCAGCCGTTACTTTTCCAAACAGATCCGTACGGACGGAATTGTCGAAGCGCGTTATTCGGGGTTCTCAGAAACCACTCTTAGATAGATCGAGAGGGAGGAAAGCCCTGATGGATAAGGGCTTTTGGTCAGGATACTCAGAATTTGAGCTGGATGATAGCGCTAAGCCATCACTGCCAGAGAGATTTCGGAGGAGTACAACGCGGGCCAGGAATCCCGGAGTCAGTGGGTGGGTCGACTGGACCTGCATCTGCACCTGTTGACCCGTACCCACCATTAAAAGCAACTCCTTGTCTTACAAAATCCAGCTCCATTTCCCCTTTCCCAGCTGCCCGTCAGGCGTTAAGGTTCAATCATCATTGCACATTCAGAGATACAGGATTGGCGTCCTGTGAATACGAGGCGGCCCCAGGGCCGTCTCGCACCTAAATACCGTTCAGACCTGAATTCCACAGTCAGTTGACATCATCATTACGATGCCAAAAAAATAACAAAGTAGCGGTGACTGCTGCAAGGAAATGCCAATGGCAATCAACAGCGACACGTTCAGCCGCGTTGAGCTGAGTGATAACGACGCTGTGCGTTTTGTTCAGCACATGCGTGAAGACAAGCCCAACTCACTCTGACCTGCAGCGAAATTGAGCTGCATGACACCTATGCCTTGGATGACAGCGAGCACGCAAATCGCTATTCGTCCATGCCAGCACTGAAGGTCGCTCGGCTTGCAAGCCATGCTGAATATGCGGGTAAAAAAATAGGCACTGTACTGATGGAGTTTGCCATTGCCATGGCGGCAGATTTTATCGCCCAGCATGTCGGTTGCAGATTCCTGGTCACTGACTCCAAGGCAACATCAGTTCCGTTCTACGAAAAAGTAGGCCTGAGGCTTCTGGACACCGAGGAAAATCGAGCTCGCAAAGAGCCGGTTATGTTTCTGGACCTGAATAAGCTTGTACTGGATCAAGACCCCAGACCAGATGAGCCCTCGAAGGAACGATTACCTACCGCCGAATGAGTCACGAATGTGAATATGTTCCCATATCGCCCTTTTTCAGACGCCAAAAACCACAAACCCCCGACTTTCTCTAGGAAAATCAGGGGTTTGTGTTTGCAGAATGTGGCGGTGAAGGAGAGATTCGAACTCTCGATACAGTTTCCTGTATACACACTTTCCAGGCGTGCTCCTTAAGCCACTCGGACACTTCACCGTATCTCGTCAAACCTATTCAGTCTGTCGAGGCGCGCTAATGTAGTCGAAAGCTTTTCCGATGGCAAAGGTTTTTTTCAGAATTTTCATGCGCTTAAGTCAATCAGCCGGCCTCCCCCACGCCCCCGGCCCACGGATCAGGGCAAAACCGCCAATCTCCGGCCCGGTGCGCAGCCCTCTATCCCCTCCCCAACAGGCCCGCCGCAAGCTGCCAGCCCGGCCCGAACACGGAAAAGCCTGACTCACCAGTCAGTCACGGCGCTTTACCTGACCCCAGCGGCTGGGTAACGTCTGCTCCACTTCTATATAAGGAATTGCGTCATGAGTGAATTGATCTCTTACCACCTCGACGACGGTATCGCGACCCTGACCTTGAGCAATGGCAAGGTCAATGCCATTTCCCCAGACGTGATTGCCGCCTTCAACGCCGCCCTGGACCAGGCCACCGCCGACCGCGCCATCGTCATCATCACCGGCCAACCCGGCATCCTGTCCGGCGGCTACGACCTGAAAGTCATGACCGCCGGCCCCAAGCAAGCCGTGAGCCTGGTGACCGCCGGTTCCACCCTCGCCCGCCGCCTGCTGTCCCACCCTTTCCCGGTGATCGTCGCCTGCCCGGGGCACGCCGTTGCCAAAGGCGCGTTCCTGCTGCTCTCGGCCGATTACCGGATCGGCGTCGAGGGGCCGTTCAGCATCGGTCTGAATGAAGTGCAGATCGGCATGACCATGCACCACGCCGGGATCGAACTGGCCCGCGATCGCCTGCGCCGTTCGGCGTTCCACCGCTCGGTGATCAATGGCGAAATGTTCAATCCACAGGACGCCGTGGACGCCGGGTTCCTCGACAAGGTGGTGGCCGCCGATGCCCTGAAAGACGCCGCGCTGGCCGCCGCCCAGGCGCTGAAGAAGATCAATATGAACGCCCACAAGAACACCAAGCTGAAGGTGCGCAAGGCGCTGCTGGAAACCCTGGATAACGCGATTCTTCTCGATCAGGAACATTTGGGCTGAACCCCGCGCCTGCCTTTACCGTCGGAGAAGGATTTATGCCTGTCTCCGTCGGCCAGGCGAACGAAAAACTGTGTGAGCCGGCTTGCCGGCGATGAGGCCCTTGAGTCTTGTATCGTTCTTACGGCCGTCATCGCCGGCAAGCCAGCTCCCCACAGGGACTGTGTGCTCCTGTAGGCCCGCGTTATCGTTGATCTCCATTGTCGGAACGCGGCCCGGCGCAAACTTGCTCCTACGGCGCCCCCAACCTCGCAACCGCTCTAATCCGCACCTGCCGCCATCAAGCGGAAACATGCGCTAAAACATCGCCATCTCCCGGCTACAGACGGCAATTGCCGAAAACAGTGCACATCCGTACACTGCGCCACCTTTTGTCCCGGCGGACCCTATAGATGCTGTTTTTGGTACGTATGTTGTTGATGGCACTGCATTTTGTGCTGGCCGGTGTGCTCGGTGTGTTGCTCGGGCTGTGTCGGCCCTTCAATCCGGACAACAGTCGGCTGTGCGCCCGCCTCTATGCTTTGCCTGCGATGTGCATCCTGCGCCTGCGGGTCAAGGCCGAGGTCGAACAGTTGATGAACAAGCCGCACGGCTGCGTGATCGTCGCCAATCATCAATCCAACTATGACCTGTTCGTCTTCGGCAACGTGGTGCCCCGCCGCACCGTGTGCATCGGCAAGAAAAGCCTGAAGTGGGTACCGCTGTTCGGCCAGTTGTTCTGGCTGGCCGGCAATGTGCTGATCGACCGCGGCAATGCCCACAAGGCCCGGCGGTCCATGCTGACCACCACCGAAACCTTGCAGCACAAGAACACCTCGATCTGGGTCTTTCCAGAGGGCACGCGCAATCTGGGTGAAGCACTGCTGCCATTCAAGAAAGGCGCGTTCCAGATGGCCATTACCGCCGGGGTACCGATCGTGCCGGTGTGTGTCAGCAGCTATATCAAGCACATGCGCCTGAACCGCTGGCGCAGCGGCAAGATCCTGATTCGCTCGCTGCCGGCGATTCCGACCGCCGGGCTGACACTGGACGACCTGCCGATGCTGATCGCCGAATGCCGCGAGCAGATGCGCGCCTGCATCGCGACCATGGATCAACAACTGTTCCCCGAACTCCCGCGCGTTTGCTGACTCTGATCAGGCAGGGCAGGATAAGCTGCACCCCCCCTCAAAAAAAGAAGAAGTGATCAGCACTATGGGTAGAGTCGTTGCCTCGGCGGTTTACAGTGCCGGCAGGAAAGTCCGGGATATCACACTCGATGAGGGCAGCGCCTGGGCGGCCAAGCCGGACCATTTTGTCTGGATCGGCCTGGAAGAACCCAACGCCGAGGAACTGGCCAATCTGCAAAAGCAGTTCAACCTCCACGAACTGGCCATTGAAGACGCCCTGGAAAAGCACAGCCGGCCCAAGCTGGAAAGCTTCGGCGATGCGCTGTTTATCGTCACTTATTCGCCGATACGCAACGACGGCAAACTGCAGTTCATCGAAACCCACATCTTTGCCGGCAACGGCTACATCATCACCTGCCGTAACGGCCACTCAAAGTCCTACGCCCACGTCCGACAACGCTGCGAAGCCCGACCGCTGTTGCTGGAGCACGGCGAGGACTTTGTGCTGTATGCCCTGCTGGACTTCGTCACCGAGAGCTATCAGCCCGTCAGCGAAGCCATCCACGCCGAGATCGACGAACTGGAAAAGAACGTGCTCACCCATTCCCTGAACGAGGGCGATATCCAACGTATCCATTACCTGCGCCGTGATGTGCTGCGTCTGCGCCGCTACGTGGCGCCGATGGTGGAGATCAGCGAGGAGGTGTCGCGCCTGGACTTCCCGTTTATCGACAAGAACATGCGCCCGTATTTCCGCGACGTGCAGATCCATGTCACCCGCCAGATGGAAGACCTGGCGACCCTGCGCGATATCGCCAGCCAGACCATCGAGATCGGTGTGCTGCTGGAGGCCGCGCGCCAGAGCGTGGTGCAACGCAAGTTCGCCGCCTGGGCGGCGATCCTGGCGTTCCCGACGGCGGTGGCCGGGATCTATGGGATGAACTTCCAGAACATGCCAGAACTGAACTGGCACTACGGTTATTTCACCGTGCTGGGATTTATTGCGGTGGGCTGCACGGGGTTGTGGGCCAGCTTCAAGAAATCCGGCTGGCTATAAACCAGCCCCCTGGAAACCCCTCTCGCCCATTCAGGCCGATGCCGCCTCTGGCTTATGCGCCACGAAACGCATCATCCATTCCGCAACCGTGGTGCCGTGGTGCTCGTGCACCAGGCTGGCCACGCCACTGGAATAGATCTGCTCGCCGAGAAACTCCTGGCGAATCTCCAGCAGCGCCCGGGAGTAGTCGTGGATAAATTCCGGATGCCCCTGGAAGCACAGCACCTGGTCGTTGATGTGGTACGCCGCATACGGGCAGAAATCGCTGGAGGCGATCACCGTGGCATTTTCCGGCAGCGCAGTGACCTGGTCCTGGTGGCTGATCAACAGGGTCAGTTCTTCGCGCACCGGGCTCATCCACGGTGCCTTGGCGGCCATCTTGTATTGGTGAGTGCCCACGCCCCAGCCCTGGGTCGCACGCTCGGTCTTGCCGCCCAGCAGCAGCGCCAGCAACTGATGGCCGAAGCAGATGCCGAGTAACTTGTCACCACGCTGGTAGCGATCCAGCAGATAGACCTTGAGGGTCTGGATCCACGGATCGCTGCCAAAGGAGTCGGCCTTGCTGCCGGTCACCAGGTAGGCGTCGAAGCTCAGTTCGTCACTCGGGTAGTTGCCCTGCATCACGTTGTACACGCAGAAGGAGGCCGCGATCGGTTGACGGGAGAACAGGCGCTCGAACATCTGCCCGTAGCCCTGATATTGATCGACCAGTTCCGGGCGCAGGACATCGGTTTCCAGAATGCAGATGCGTAACGACATAAAAATACCTGACACAAAAAGACAAAGAATGAAACCCGAGCCTGCCTTGAAACCCGCGCTCAAGGCAAGCACAGAACGCACTGTCGCAAGCTGCGGTTCAGCTAGCCGGTAAACCGGCGAACGGGCGGTTGAACGGCGCTGATCCTCACACTCGGACGAACGGTAGTCGGCTAAGGGACAAGCGCTTTTCACCCTTGCACGCGTCTAGCAAAAGGCCCGCTAGGCGGCTGGCGATATGCCTCATGCCTTTTTAAAAAGATATTTTGATCAGTTGATACGAAATGGTTCTAAGTCAAGTGTGACGCGGGCTCTAAGGTTAAGCCTGTAGTGATGGCCGTCGGGTTTTGCCGAGGCATCTCTCCAGCAGCATTGTTGTCAGTAGTCGTCGTCAGGAATAACAACAAAAGGCAGTCCGCCATGTTCAAACATTCGAAAATCCGTCAAGCCGGTCTCATCGTCATCGCCACCACATTATTGTTGATCCTGCCGAACCTCACCAAAGTGATCGGCTAGACGCGCTGTGGCGTGTTTCCCGGCAACCCCAGCGCGACCTTCATCGGTTCACTACCGAAGTGCGGTTTTGTGTGCCAATCTTGAGCCATGACTCAATGGAGAGAGACTCATGCGCCACTGGATTGTCATTCCCGCGCCGCTCATCAGTTGTTCCGCCCAGGCGGGCATCATCGATGTGAATCGCGCGGTGGAGGAGATCCGCGACCGCGCGCTGATTCTCGATTTGCGCAATAACGCCGATGAGGCCGCCCCGACAGGTCCCCCTACCGAATGAAGCCGCTGATACTGCTCACGACCCTGCTGCTCTGCCCTACCCTTTATGCCGCGCAACTGGAACTGCCCCAGGGCAGCGGTATCCGGACCTGGCAAACCGAGGAGCTGCTGGGCCAGGCCCAGACCATCACCGTCAAGGATGATGTCTCCTACAAGCGCGACATGACCTATCGCGCGGTGCCAATAGCGGCCTTGCTGGAAGGGATCAAGGCCGACGACCACCTGCAGGCGGTGGCGCTGGATGGTTTTGCCGCCGAGATGGGTGCCGCCCCACTATTGAGTCGCCAAGGTGCCCAAGCCTGGCTGGCGGTGGAGGATCCGGGCAAGCCCTGGCCGCCACTGGCTGAAGGCAAACCCAGTGCTGGCCCCTTTTACCTGGTCTGGACAGACCCGCAGGCGGGCCATATCAGCCCTGAACAATGGCCCTATCAGATGGCGAGCATCAAGCGCCTGGCGCCTGTGGCCGAACGTTTCCCGGCCCTGCGGCCGGACCCGAAGCTGGCGGCCAATGATCCAGTGAACAAGGGCTTTGCGCTGTTTCAGAAAAACTGCCTGGCCTGCCATCGGCTCAATGGCGCCGGGGATGCCCAGGTCGGACCGGACCTGAACGTACCCTACAACCCCACCGAATACTTCGCCGCCGGCTATCTCAAGCGCTATATCCGTGACCCGCAGAACCTGCGGCACTGGCCACAGGCGAAGATGCCCGCGTTCGCGCCGGCGGTGCTGCCGGATGGCGAACTGGATCAGTTGGTGGCGTACTTGAAGCACATGGCCAAACGCAAACAGCCGATCTAGGACCTGTACGAGAACTCGCCGAGCGGCGATCAGGCAAGGCAAAAACAGGCGAGGAAGCGGAGTTTAGTCCACTAAATGAGCATCCGAGCCTGTTTTTAACGCAGCATGATCGTCGCGCAGGCAGTTATCGTACAGAGCCTAGGACCTTACTGCTGCTGCACCGACAGGATCGGCGTCGGCGATACCAGCACCTTGGCGTGCATCTGCTCACAACCGCCACCCCGGCGCATGCCGCGCACCGGGCAAGCGTCGAGGTAATCCAGGCCCACCGCCAGTTTCAGATGGCGCTCCGGCCGGGACAACTGGTTGGTCACATCGAAACTGTACCAGGCGTCGTCCAGCCAGGCTTCGGCCCAGGCATGGCTGGCCAGATGCTCGCTGTTCTCGCTGTACAGATACCCCGACACATAACGCGCCGGAATCCCCAGGCTGCGCGCGCAGGCCAGGAACGCATGGGTATGGTCCTGGCACACCCCGGCCCGCCGGGCAAAGGCCTGGGCGGCGCTGGTGTCGACTTCGGTGGCGCCTGGCGTGTAGGCCATGTGCTGGTTCAGCGCGTGCATCAGGTCAATCAAGGCACTACGGTCACGTCGCTTGCGGCATTGCTTGTCGGCGAAGCCGCGCAAGGCATCGTCCGGCTCGGTCAGGCGGGTCATGCGCAAGAACGGCAAGGCCGACTGGCTCTCGTGCTCGGCCTCGCGCTGCTCATCGATATCCACCTGACCCCGGGCGCCGATGATGATGGCTTCGTGGGGCTCGTCCAGCGTCAGCACATGCAGGATATTGCCGAACGGGTCGAGCTGCGCCCGCACCGGACGCGGCAGGTTCAGTTGCCAGCTGAGCACGTGCTGGCGCTCGCTGTCGTGGGGGGTCAGACGCAAATACTGGATGCTCGCCCGCACCTGATCCTCGTAGTGATAGGTGGTCTCGTGGCTAATGGAAAGTCTCATGCAGCCTCCAGGTAAGAACTGTGTATGGCGTTGCCCAGTTCGGCAACCAGGGGAATAAACTCGATCAGCCAGGTGTGCAGGCCTTCATCGAGGATCTCATCGATACCGGTGTAGCGCAGTCGCGCATCCATCTCGGCGGCCAGGCGCTGGGCCGGCCGGCCGTTGATACCCGGCAGGCTGGCGAGGATCTGGTCGATTTCTTCGGTGCAGGCGCGCAATGAGCGCGGCACATCGGCACGCAACAACAGCAGTTCGGCGACCTGCCGGGCGCCCGGGGCGTCACGGTAGATCTCGGTGTAGGCCTCGAACGACGACAAGGCCCGCAACAACGCACTCCACTGGTAATAGGCGTGGGCCGTGCCGTCGCTGACCGCGTCGGCCTGGTCGCCGGCCATGTCGTAGCGGGCATCGAGCAAGCGCAGGGTGTTGTCGGCCCGTTCGATAAAGGTGCCCAGGCGAATGAAACGAAAGGCATCGTTACGCATGATGGTGCCGTAGGACGCCCCACGGAACAGATGGGAACGTTCCTTGATCCACTCGCAGAAACGGCTCATGCCATAGCGCCCCAAGCCCTGGTCGGCAATGCCGCGAATTTCCAGCCAGGTGGCGTTGATGTTTTCCCACATGTCTGCGGTAATCCGCCCACGCACCGCATGGGCACTGGCCCGCGCCGCCCGCAGGCAACTGAAGATACTCGCCGGGTTGGCCGCGTCCAGGGCGAAAAAATGCAGCAGCCGGTCAGCGTGCAGCTCGCCATGGCGTTCCAGGTAATCGTCCAGGGTGCCGGTGATCAACAACGGCATGGCCATTTCATGCAGACCGTCGCCACGACCATCCTGCGGCATCAACGACAACGAATAACTCACGTCGAGCATCCGCGCGAGGTTTTCCACGCGCTCCAGATAACGCGACATCCAATACAAATCCGAGGCAGTTCTACTTAGCATGTCAGGCTTCCTTAATCCTCGACCACCCAGGTGTCCTTGGTGCCGCCGCCCTGGGACGAGTTCACCACCAGGGAGCCTTCGCGCAGTGCGACACGGGTCAACCCGCCCGGCACCACGCGGGTCTCACGACCGGAGAGGACAAATGGACGCAGATCGATATGGCGCGGGGCAATGCCGCTCTCGACAAAGGTCGGGCAGGTCGACAGGGACAACGTCGGCTGGGCGATATAAGCGTGGGGCTTGGCCTTGAGCCGAGCGCGGAAATTCTCGATTTCCGCGGCGCTCGCCGCCGGCCCCACGAGCATGCCGTAGCCGCCCGAGCCCTGGGTTTCCTTGACCACCAATTCCGGTAGGTGCGCCAGCACGTGGGAGAGCTCCTCGGGCTTGCGACATTGCCAGGTGGGTACGTTCTGCAGAATCGGCTCTTCGTCCAGGTAAAAACGGATCATGTCGGTAACGAATGGGTACACCGACTTGTCGTCCGCCACCCCGGTGCCGATGGCATTGGCCAATACCACATTGCCGGACCGGTAGGACGACAACAGGCCAGGCACGCCGAGCATCGAGTCGGGGTTGAAGGCCAGCGGATCGAGGAACGCATCGTCGAGGCGGCGGTAGATCACATCCACCTGTTTCGGGCCGTCGGTGGTACGCATGAAGACCTTGTCGTCACGCACGAACAGGTCGGCGCCCTCCACCAGCTCCACACCCATTTCCCGAGCCAGGAACGCGTGCTCGAAGAACGCACTGTTGAAGCGCCCGGGCGTCAGTACCACCACGCTCGGGTTGTCCAGCGGACTGGAGCTTTTCAGGGTGTCGAGCAGCAGGTTGGGGTAATGGTCAATGGGCGCGATGCGCTGGGCAGCGAACAGTTCGGGGAACAGGCGCATCATCATCTTGCGGTCTTCGAGCATGTAGCTCACGCCGCTGGGGGTACGCAGGTTGTCTTCCAGGACGTAGTAGGTGCCGTCGCCATCACGGACCAGGTCGACCCCGGAAATATGCGAGTAGATATCACGGTGCAGGTTCAGGCCCTGCATCGCCAATTGGTACTGCTCGTTGGCCAGGACCTGTTCGGCGGGAATGATCCCGGCCTTGATGATGCGTTGTTCGTGGTAGAGGTCGGCGAGAAACATGTTCAGCGCCTTGACCCGCTGGATACAACCGCGCTCCACGACGCGCCATTCACTGGCGGGAATACTGCGGGGAATGGTATCGAACGGAATCAGGCGTTCGGTGCCTTGTTCGTCTCCATAGAGGGTGAAAGTAATCCCGGCGCGATGAAACAGCAGATCGGCCTCACGTCGCCGTTGTGCCAATAACTCCTCGGGAGTATCGGCCAGCCAACGAGCAAACTCCCGGTAATGCGGGCGGACCTGGCCGCCGGCATCGTACATCTCGTCAAAATAGGTGCGGATCATGCCGTGCTCCTTGTCACCCGGTCACAAGGGCCTTCGCAAGGCCCGTGCCATCGGCATAAACGCTTTAATATCAACACGTTGGATAATCATCCAACCTGCGCCGCACCATCACTGTGCAGTAAACGCCCCAATACAAACAGCAGCGCCTCATTGCGAAGCAGGCTTTGCCTATCCACCAGCATAGCCAGAGTTTACCCACCTGCCCGGGCGGCCCTTTTTTGTGCGCAACAAACAAAAACGGCCGACCCTTGGGTCAGCCGCTGCTGGTGGAAGGAAGTCTCTCAATTAAGCGCCCGTACCGGGTGCTTGACGCCCCAACCTTCGATGGTGCCGCCCAGAGGCTCGACCACCGCCCCGAAGTTCTGTTCGAAGTCACCGATACCGCCATAGGTGGCGTACATCACCTTGCTCAACTCCAGGTACCAGGCACCGTCGTCACGAACACTGACCTGGGCATTCAAGGATTCACCGCGAAACTTGCCTGCCGCCCTGCGCGCCCGCTCCTCGTCCGGGAAAACGGCATAGAACTCGATGGGATGGATGCGTGCGAAATCAAAACCGCCTTCTTTCATGCGGCGCAGCACGTTGCTGCTGATGTCTTCTTGATAGGCTGTGCTCATGAAACGTCCTCCTCAGCAAGCGTTGGATAGACTTTCCGTACTCCCGAACCAGGCACCGAACGGCGCTGGCGATACGACAACCGGGAAACAAGCATGTAGCTGACAAGACCAGACCTATAGCGAATCATTCGCTGATCTCCCTTGCAGAGTAGCGCGATGACATCACCTCTGCCAGAGGGAGTGCAGAGGAAAAAGCGCGGTCAGGGTAAAGGCGTGATACTGAGGATCTGGATGCTGTTCTGATCCTTCAGGCTTTTGACCGTCGGGTCCGGGGTACGGCCTTCCAGATCATTGAGGTCAAGCGCGGCGGGAACCGGCAACAGCTTGGCGCGAATCAAGCGCGCCGCCTGCTCCAGGTCCGGTTGGCTGGCACATTCGAAGTGCTCCGTGTCCTGCACGCCATGATCGTCGACGAAGGTAACTGCCCACTTGCTCATCGGTGCCTCCTCGGTAAAGCCCATCAAGGGGCTTACAGTATCTGGACTGTAGAGCATGGGAGATCGTTCAACCGGATGTGAAAGGTATGGGCCCCGGAGAACGCCCAATAACCTGATGTGGGAGCGGTGCTTGCCCGCGAAGCTTTTGGCGACCTCAAGGGCCTCTTCGCGGATAAGTCCGGCTCCCACAATGTCCGACAAGCCGAGTTGATCAGCCTCTCACTTCTCGGCGCGTTCCTTCAGGGCCTTGAGGGTATTGAACGGTGCATCGACCACGAACTTGTTGGCCAGCCACGAAGGCACGCTGCCGCCCGGCTCGGTGTGCACCTGGTAAGTCACTTCGGTCAGGCCACCGTCCTTGGGCACCAGCTTCCAGAAGCCCTCCACCTGGGCGACACGGACATAACCTTTCTCTTCCGGCAGGTAGGTCGGCACTTCCTTGAGCGTGCGAGTCAGGCTGCCATCAGCGCCCTTGGTGGTGGTGATCTGCAAGATGGAATCGCGATCAGTGACCGGGAACGGCGCCTTGAACTGGGTGTAGGTCCAGCTCAGATCACCGTCTTTTTTCAGCAGCTTCTGCGACTTGCACTCGTGAATCCAGGCACAGGCCCCGACCACGTCTTCCTGCAGCGCCTGGATCTTCGCCACGGGCGCCTTGATCAGGGTCACGCCACGGTAGGCCTTGTACTGGGAGTTGGCCACTTCACTCAGGGAGACCTTGATACCGTCCTGATCCTTGGCCGTTTCCCAGTTCTGCGCATACGCGGTACCGCTCAACAGGACAGTCAAACCACAAACCACAGCCATTCGATGCAGCGAACTCATTGTTTTATTCCTTATTGTCGAAGTTCCGTTCATTGAACACACCTCACGCCGCTGTCATTTGCTCCCACCAGCCGATCAGGCGGATCGCCTCTTCCCGGCTGCTGCCGCAGACCTCGGGATCGGCCTGGAAAGCCCCACACACAGAGGGCCGTTCAGGTTTGCCAAACAAGCCGCACAGACCTTCGACCGAGAGTTGCACGCAACGTTCTCCCGCCGGCTTACCGTTAGGCATGCCAGGAATCGGCGTACTGATGGAAGGGGCAATGCAACAAGCGCCACAGCCCTCACGGCACTTCATGACGACACGCTCCTGGCAGGGAAAAAGGTGTGTGGAGGACAGAGTAACCGCTAAAACGGCTGTTTAAAATTGGTCGCACAATTGTTTTTCACGGATAAGGCCCATGACCGGGCAGTCACCGACGAAGCGTCGTGCCGGGTGGGCCGTTTTACTGTTTGAATTCAAAATCCAGGGCCGCGCCGTCGACTTCCTTGCGCCCCTCGTTACGCAACTGTAGATCCATCTCATTCTTGAGCAAGCGCCCATTGAGCTGGAAAGGTGTCTGTTCAGGGTTTTTTTCGAATAGTTGTGGCAACAGCGGCCGACTTTTCGACAAGGGTACCGTGCCTGGCGGCTCAAGGCGCTTGACCATGTCCTGGGGCAGGCTCAGATCCAGCTGGGGCGGTGGCAGCGTGGTGTTCAGCGCGTCACTGGCCGGCACGGCTTTGGCGGCAATCGGTGCACGCCGCTTGGCCTTGCCCGGCGCAACCTTCTGGGTAGTTGCCCGTTTACTCGGTGGGTGTTTTTTCTTCACCAGCTTGACGCTGCTGGCCGGGCTCCCGAGCGGCTTTTTCGCCGTCGTCGCGGTCGCGGGTACGCTTGTGTCCTGGGCCTGCGCCGTCACAACAACTCCCGCGCCCAAGCCTGCCAGCACGAAAATCAACAGCAAACGAATGGAAAGAGTCACTTTCATAGGCTCTACGGCACGGACGACAGGGGGGGCATATGCTCGCCTGTTGAGCGTCTCCTGACAAGCGGGCGATCATCCAGGACCGCCCAGGCTTGTCCCCGGCCCGTCACAAAAGCCCGGCCGCCGTTTCCTGGCACAGCTGGCTGGCCAGCATGCCGAGGGTCATCAACGCCCGTTCGGCCTCGCGATTCCAGGGGATTCCGCAGTTGAGCCGGATACAGTGGTTGAACTGCTCGGTGTTACTGAAGATCAACCCCGGGGCGATGCTGATGCCCTGCTGCAGTGCCCGCACGTGCAACTCCTGGGTGTTGACCCGCCCCGGCAGGCTGACCCACAGGATGAAACCGCCGGTAGGCCGGGTCATCTGCGTCCCCTCCGGGAAGAACTGCTGCACCGCCAGTTGGAAGGCACTCAGGTTCTTGCGGTACTCCTGGCGGATAAAACGCAGGTGCCGATCATAGCCGCCGTTTTCCAGATAGGCCGCCACCGCCATCTGCGTCACGCTGCACGCCGAGTGGGTACTGAAGGTCTGCAAGCGCTGGATTTCCTGCTGGAACTTGCCGGCGATCATCCAACCGATGCGCACGCCGGGCGACAGGGTCTTGGAAAAGCTCGAGCAGTAAATTACCCGGTCCAGGCGGTCATAGGCCTTGAGGGCCTTGGTCCGACCGACTTCGAACATCAGCTCGCCGTAGATGTCGTCTTCGACGATCTGGATATCGAAGTCCGAAGCCAGACGCAGCAACTGCTTCTGCCGTTCTTCCGGCATGGTCCCGCCCAGCGGATTGCTCAGCCGGGTGGTCAATACCAGGGCCTTGATCGACCATTGGTTGGCCGCCAGTTGCAGGGCCTCCAGGCTCATGCCGGTGGACGGGTCGCTGGGGATCTCGATGACTTTCAGGCCCAGCAGGTCGGCCAGTTGCAGCAGGCCGTAATAGGTCGGCGATTCGGCGGCGATCAGGTCGCCCGGCCGGGTCAGCACCCGCAACGACATTTGCAGGGCATCCACGCAACCGTGGGTGATCACCACTTCCGAGGGGTCGATCACCACCCCGGCATCGCGCATGCGAATCGCCACCTGGCGGCGCAACGGTTCGAAACCGGGACTGAACATGTAGCTGAAGGCCCGCGGGCTGTGAAAGCGCGTGACCTTGGCCAATTGCTGGTGCAACGCGCGCACCGGCAGGTAATCCACCGACGGCACCGCCGCGCCGAAGGGAAACACACCTTCACGGCGGGACTCGACCAGCACCTGTTGGATGATGCTGCTGCGGGTGACCAGCCCCGGCCGTTCGACCCGGGCGATGTCCGGGGTGGGCGCGGTCAGGGCCGGGGTCTGGTGCACGTAGTAGCCCGATTGCGGACGCGCGCGGATTAGCCCCTGGTCTTCCAGGTTGGCATAGGCCTGCAGCACCGTGGCGTGGCTGACATTGAGCTGCGAGCTCATCTTGCGCACCGACGGCACGCGCTCACCCGGCTGATAGACACCCCGCCGGATATCCTCGGCGAGCTGCTGAGCAATACGTTGGTAGAGCAATAGGTTGGTCATGAAGCGGCACTCGGTTTCAACGGCATTTTTATTCTTGGACGCAACAATACCGGAACAGTTTAAAAGTGTACTGGCACAGTTTCTACAATAGTCGACAATACAGTGACAAGAGAAGTAAAACTGTACGGGCACCCACCATCGCGCAAACACCGCATCCTCTTGTAGGCGCTGGCTCGCCAGCGATGAGGCCCTTGAGCCTTGCGGTGCCTACCTGGACGCCATCGCCGGCAAGCCGGACTCCTACAGGGTTGCACGGTGTTTTCGAGGATGTAGCAGGCACAAAAAACCCGGCGCCTTGAGAGGGCCGGGTCTTCGTTGTAAACCGATAGCCGTCAGCGTGCCGCGCCCAGCCGGCCCTTCTCGTCGGAAAAAACGATCTCGACCCGACGGTTCTGCGCCCGCCCGCGCTCGCTGGCATTCACGTCCACCGGGTACTGGTCGCCATAACCCATGACCTCGATGCGCTTCTCATCGATACCCAGGTCCACCAGCATATCGGCCACCGACTGCGCGCGGTCACGGGACAGCTGCAGATTGTTGTCCGGATCGCCGGTGTTGTCGGTATACCCTTCGATACGCACCACGCGCCGCGGGTTGAGCTGGAGAAACTGCACCAACTTGAGCACCGTGCGATTGGCCGAATTCTTCAATTCCGCCTCACCGGTGTCGAACAACACATCGCCGAGGGTCATCACCAGGCCGCGATCTTTCTGGTTACTGGTCAGGCTGGCGATCTGCTCTTCTACCCACTTGCCCTGCTGCTGCACGCTAAGCAATTTGCTTTCGCGCAAGGCCAGTTGCAGGCGCTGGCGCTCCAGTTCCAGCTTGGCCGCCCGCTCCTGGTTCAGTGCGGTTTCGCTGTGCTCGCGGGCAATGTCGGCGTAGCGCTCGCTCAGGTAGGCGTAGTGTTCGACGTCAGCGGCGCTGCCCAGATAGCCGGACAGGCGCTCGGCCCGGGCCAGGGACTCACCGGCACGGATCACATCCTTGGGCGCGTAGCGCAACACATTGGTGTCTTCCTTGACCTTCTGAAAACTCGCCGACGCCGCCTGCAAGGCCGCCTCGCTGTCGTTCTGGCCGGCGCAACCGTACAAACCGACACAGGCCAGCAGCAACAGGCCGCCCGCCCTTGCGCTCGAATAGATCATTGAGCCGTCTCCAGTTGCTTATGCAGGCGCGTGATGCGGGTGTTGAGCAGCGTGACCTGCTCCTGGCTCTTCTCGGTCAGCACCCGGGCTTCGGCCAGGCGGGCATCCAGCTCGGCCTGTTCAGACTTGCGCCGGGCGCCACGGTAAGCCTGCTCGGTCATATTGGCCTTGGCCCGGCGGAACTTGTCCTCGGCCTGTTTCAGCTCTGGGACATCATTGGCGTTGGCCCCGACGGCATGGGCCTGCGCGATGGCGCGCTCGGTCAGGCGCATCTGCTCGTTCGGCGCCGGATCGGTGGCGCAGCCCGCCAGCGCCAGCACGGCCAGGGCAGCAAATAGAGGTCGAATACTCACAAAAAAATCCCTACGGTTTTGGGGCGCTGACGGGCTGCAATTGCGCCGCCCAACGCTCCAGATTGCGCTGCAGCGCGGCTTCGGTCAGGCCGGAGGCGGGCAATTCTGTCATCTTTTTCGCCAACTGTCCGCGCAACCAGGGGTCATTGCAGGCCGAGTTGTGGGAAATCGCGAGAAACAGCCCCGGCTGGTCGATCGGTTGCGGATGGGCCTTGAGGTCGTTGGCCATGCCCAGGGCCTGGCTCGTGACCATGCCGGCATAACGCCCGGCCAGCACATAGTCGACCTCGCCCAGCAGCAGCTTGTGGAGGGCCGGGGTCAAGGTCGGTGTGCGTTGAAGGGTCAGGCGCTCCTTGATAAAGGCGCTGAACGGCTGGGTCATCCGGGCCTTTTCCGAGACCGCCCCGGTATAGCCGTGCAGATCCTCGGCGCTGTTGTAGACCAGTGGTGAATCCTTGCGGGTCCAGACCAGGAAATCGTTTTGCACCAGCGCCGGGTGGATGTAGTCCAGCGAGTCCAGTTCGTCGAGGGCGATGGGCGCATCCACCAGCAGGTCCATGCGCCCGCTGCGCACCTCTTCCTGGGCCTGGGCGCGTTTACCGCCGTAGAGCACCTCGACCTTGAGCCCCAGCTCCCCCGCCACCTGGCGTAGCAGGTCGGCACTGGCACCGATCAGGTGCCCCGGGTCCTGAGGATCACGCCACAGGTACGGCGGTGCATCCGGGCTGCCGGTGACGATCAGGCGCTCGCATTTGCCCAGCGCCAGGGCCTGCGGGGCCAATACGGGCAAGCCCAGCAGCAGTGACAGCGCCGCGGCGCGAAGCCTGTCCATGAGGTGAATCTCCTTCTCAAAAATCATCCGACGCCGGGATACACCGCGGTGATGACGGCTGGCACCGCCCTACTGTAGGAGCCGGCTTGCCGGCGATGAGGCCCGTGAGACCTGCATCGCCTATCCAGCCGCCATCGCCAGCAAGCCGGCTCCCACAGGTTTGGTGCTTCACCGCAAAATACCGTGTTGCCACAACCCTTGTAGGAGCCGGCTTGCCGGCGATGAGGCCCGTGAGCCCTGCATCGCCTATTCAGCCGCCATCGCCAGCAAGCCGGCTCATACAGGGGATACGAAGTGTTCGATAAATAACTCAAAAAAAACCCGGCCAAACGGCCGGGTTCTTTTATAAGCCAAGCCGCTGAATCAGACCAGCTTCTCGAACTCAGGGATAGCTTCGAACAAGTCCGCCACCAGGCCGTAATCGGCCACCTGGAAGATC